>JAUXCW010000341.1 GCA_030618705.1 Gammaproteobacteria bacterium
GAGCTCTGAGCTTGCCCTCACTCTTACCGATATTCTCATTGACGAACAAATGGTCGATATCGAGACGGCAGTGCTGCAAGCAGCAACTGACAATACAGCCAAAAATTCCGCGGGCAAGACCGCCCGGGCAGCGGCTATCGGCGGCATGATCGACGGCAGTAGCGGCGCCAGGACCGGCGCCAAGGTCGGTCTGGGCGCGTCTATAATTACCTCCGGCAACAGTATCAATATCCCGGCGGGGTCCTTACTCGAAACGCAGCTAACCGCGCCGCTCACCGTGCCTTAGGCAAACCGATCCCGGATTTTAGAAAGAGCAGTTCACCTCCGCGTCGCTTACGCAGTATAATCACGGCGGGTTAGAGGAAGGTTAAAAACGGCAGGACGCCTGGCATTGTCTGTCATCAAGGGGGTTCTGTGCGTCTGATATTCAAACCGGGGTTGGTGCTTTGCTGCCTGTTATTGAGCGTCGGCGTACATGCCGAGAAAGAGCCCGTGGGGCCCTTCGGCGAGAAAGTGCTGATTCGCGTGGGTGGCATGTATGTCAACCAGGATACCCGTATCCGCATGGAAGGAGACAACGGCATCGGCATCGGTGTCGATTTCGAGGATTTCTTCAAATTGGAGGAGGAGCTCAACGGCGTGGCGCAATTCACGGTCGAGGGGCATTTTGCCGAGCGGCACCGGCTGGGCATCATGTACTACAATCTCGATCGTAGCGCCAGTTCTGTGCTGGCCCAGGACTGGGAGGGCGAAGACCTCCAGGTCAGTGCCGGCGCCACCGCGGACACCAAACTGGGCATGTCGATTTTTGACCTCAGTTACGGCTATGCCTTTATCCAGGATGACAAGCACCGGCTGGAGGGCACCGTCGGCCTGTTCTGGGCGTCGATGGATGTTAGCCTGGACTTCCGTGGTGAAATCCTGATCGAGGGCACATCCAGTTCCGGGGGCTCCGCCAATGCCAAATCAAGCCTCCATGCGCCACTACCGATGTTCGGGCTCAACTATGACTATGCCATCAACCCCAGGTGGTTGGTCGGTGTGGACTTCAAGTACTTCTCCCTGCGCACCAATGTGGTGGACGGCGCTATTGTCATGGTCAGCGCCGATACCCGCTACTACTTCTGGGATCACTTCGAGGTCGGCGGCGGGCTCACCCTGTTCGATACTTCGATGACCATCAACGCCGATTCTTTCAAGGGCGGTTTCGACTGGTCATTCTGGGGACCACAGCTGTTTCTCGGTGCGCGGTTCTAGGGTAAGGGCGTACAGATGTACTTATGATTACGGTAGTGGGGCACAGGATGAAAGCTTGCGTGAAGTGGACCATTCGCCTGTTGCTCACCGGCGGACTGCTTGTCGCCTGTGATGCAGCTCCAGATCAGGCGCCAATCAAGCTGGTGCTGCAAATTACCATCGACGGCTTGCGCTACGACTTGCTACAGCGCACCGCGGGTCGATTCGGCGAGGGCGGCTTCCGCTTTTTACTGGAGTCCGGCACGGCGTATAGCAACGCGCACTATCAGCATGCCAACACGGAAACCATCGTCGGCCATACCACACTGGCGACGGGCGCCTTTCCCGCCGATCACGGCATGATCGGTAATGTCTGGTACGACAGCGACAGCGGCGAACTTGCCTACAATATCGAAGACCAGGAGCACCCGCTACTGCCCAGTCGCGAGCACGAGAAGACCGGCGCACAAGTGGATCCGGCACAACAATTAGCGCGTACAGATGGGCGCTCTCCCAGGGCCATACTGGCCGAAACCCTGGGCGACCGACTTCTGGCCTACTATGGCGGCACCCCAAAGGTGTTCGCGGTTTCCGGAAAGGATCGCAGCGCCGTTGCCATGTCGGGGCACGGTGGCAAAGCCTTCTGGTTCTCTACCAATAGCGGGGACTTCATCACCAGCGATTATTACTATAAGAGCTACCCACGCTGGGTGACACAGTGGAACCAGCAGCGCCAGGCAGAGGCATTGGCCGGCCAACAATGGCAGTTGTTAAATGACAAATCCACCTACCTGTTTGCGCACCAGGACGATCGCCCCTATGAGACAGACCTGAAGGGCTACGGCCGGGTATTCCCCCACCGCTTTGCGGATGCGGACAGTCCACTGTTGCCGACCCAGATTCTGGTAAGCCCGGAAGGTGACAGGCTGACGCTGGATTTCGCCAAGGCCCTGGTCGACGGGGAAGCGCTTGGTAACGATAATATTCCAGATTATCTTTCCATCAGTTTCTCCGGCGTCGACGCGGTGAATCATATCTTTGGGCCAGCCAGCCTGGAGAACGAAGACATGCTGTTACAGCTGGATCGCACCCTTGCCGACCTTCTCCGCTTTATCGATAAAACCGTCGGTCTTGAGCATACGCTTATCGTACTGTCCGCCGACCACGGTATCGCCGAAATGCCTGAGTATATGGCCCAACTGGGTGTACCTGCAGGCCGACTGTACCCAGAAGACATAAAAGCCACAGCAAACAGTATTGCCAAAAACATGTTCGATATCGAAGATATCGTCCGACTTTACTATCGGCCGTTTCTCTATCTGGATACCGATAAAATCGAGGCTGCAGAATTAGAGCCGCAAGATGTGATAAGCGCAATCGCCGCTGGCCTGGGCAAGCATCCCGGCATTGCTCTCGCCGCGGCAAGCAGTGAACTGGGAAAGCCACAGCCGACACAGTTACTGCAGCAGATCCAGCGCAACTACCACCCCACTCGCTCGGGAGATATCTATGTCGTGCAGGCACCGTACTGGTTTAACTTCGACAAGGGCCCGGTGGTGGCCATGCATGGCTCGCCCTGGCGCTACGATACCCATGTGCCGATAATTTTCGCCGGGCCAGGCATCAAACCACAACGCATTCATCGCCTGGTGCATCCGGCGGATGTGGCGCCTACACTTGCTGCGCTATTGGGCACAACAGCACCCGCCTCTGCCAGGGGCACCGTTCTCACTGAAGTAATGGCAAGGTAAAACCCTGGTCTCATTTCCAGTTCGGATAACGGCGACAAGAGTTTCAGGTTGGCAATAGCCATGGGTATCGGTTAACTTGGCAGCACCGTTTTGAGTTGCCGGGATTCCGATGAAGAAATTCTCTATTATTGTGGCACTTGGTATAGCCACGGTTCTGCTCCTGCTACAGGTTCCCGCCGTCAAGAATACCCTGGTGAGCCTTTCCCTGCCCCCGTTTCCCGACTGGCCGGCCCCGCTGGAAAAGTTGGATGCCGGCGCCACAGGCAAGGTCTATTACCAGACCGCCAGCCCCTTCGACCTGGAGGTCATTCTCAACGATTTTGAACTGGCCACACCGACCACCGGCCTGGGCTATCTCACGGTACCGGATGCAGCCTCTGCTGAGCATAGTGTGCCCGCCATGATCATCCTTCCCGGCAGCGGCGGCATCCAACCCGGCCGTGAACACGAGTATGCCGAGTTGCTCAAAGAAAGCGGCATCGCCGCCTTTGTGGTGGAGTACTACCTGCCCCGGGGCGTGGATGAAACCACCAACTACGTGGTCCGCGTCTCGGCGGTGACCGAGTTCGACCTGATCACCGATGCCTATTCCG
>JAUXCW010000216.1 GCA_030618705.1 Gammaproteobacteria bacterium
CCCTCGACGCCGGCGAGGATGACGACGGCCGCACCAAGCTTGTTTTTTAGCTGATCGACCGTCGTCCGGAGGTCTTTGCTGTCAGCGGTATCCAGCTTTGCCGCCAGCACTTTGATACCCGCGACATCTTGCGCCGAAGAGGCCAGATCGGCACCAGTGCTGCCGGCCAGCTGGCCCCGCAGCTTATCCATCTGTTTTTCCAGGCTTCGATGACTGGCCAGTAACTGCTCCAGCTTGAGCGCCGCCGTATCCCGGTCGGCTTTGAGCATGGCGCCGATTGCCGCCAGCTGCTGTTCGGCCTGTTCAAAACGCGACATCGCCGCAACACCGGTCACCGCTTCGATCCGCCTCACGCCCGAAGCAATACCGGACTCGGAGACGATGCGCAGCAAGCCGATATCCCCGGTGCGCCTGACGTGGGTACCGCCACACAGCTCCACGGAAAACCCATCGCCCATGGTCAACAGGCGCACCTCATCCCCGTATTTCTCACCAAAAAGCGCCATCGCGCCACGCTTTCGGGCGGTCTCCATGTCGGTGAGCTCGACCTCCACCGCGCTGTTGGCGCGAATCTGCTCGTTCACCAGGTCTTCCACCGCCTGCAGCTCTGCCGCGCTCAGCCCCTCACTGTGAGAAAAATCAAAGCGCAGACGCTGGCTATCGACCAGCGAGCCTTTTTGTTGGACGTGACCACCCAATACCTGGCGCAAGGCCGCGTGCAGCAGGTGCGTGGCGGAATGGTTCAACTGTATGGCACTGCGTACACGGCTGTCGATCGTCGCATTGCAGCCTGCACCCTCGGCAAGCTCGCCCTGAAGCACCACACCGTGATGGACATGAACCCCACCGGCTTTGGACGTATCACACACCTCGAAGCGAAAGCCCTCCGCCTCCAGATAGCCGCAGTCCCCCACCTGGCCGCCGGATTCGGCGTAAAACGGGGTTTTATCCAGCACCACGGCGCCCTCTTCTCCCTCGACAAGGGCATCCACCCGCTCATCTCCCCGCAACAGCGCAACGATCACGCCCTGGCTCTCATCCTCGGTATAACCGGTAAACGTGGTTTCGCCGTCCAGCTTCAGTTTGTGACCGTAGTCCACACGAAACTGCCCGCTTTCCCGCGAGCGCTCACGCTGCTGCTGCATCGCCGCCTCGTAGCCGGCAAGATCCAGTGTCAGCTTTTTTTCCCGCGCAATATCATTGGTAAGATCCAGCGGAAAACCATAGGTGTCGTAGAGTTTGAACACCACATCCCCGGGGATTTCGCTGCCCTCCAGCTCGCCGATCGCATCATTGAGAATGGTCATCCCGTGCTCAAGGGTCGTGGCAAACTGCTGTTCTTCGTTGAGAATGACCCGCTCGATCCGGGACTGCTGCTCTCGCAACTCGGGATAGGCATCACCCATCTCATCTGCCAGCGGCGCGACCAGTCGATGAAAAAACGGCTCACTCACCCCCAGTCGATGGCCATGGCGTATCGCCCTGCGCAAAATCCGCCGCAATACGTAGCTCCTGCCCTCGTTGCCCGGCACTATACCGTCGACGATAAGAAAAGCGCAGGAGCGAATATGATCGGCGATCACCCGCAGGGACTGGTCGGCCCGGTTGCACGCGCCGGTAACCTCGACCACGGCATCGAGCAAATTCCGGAACAGGTCGATATCGTAATTGCTGTGGACACCCTGCATGACCGCCGCAATACGCTCCAGCCCCATGCCGGTGTCGATCGAGGGGTTCGGCAGCGGCGCCAGCTCACCATCCCCGGCGCGTTCATACTGCATAAACACCAGGTTCCAGATTTCGATGTAGCGATCGCCATCTTCATCGGCGCTGCCGGGCGGACCACCGAACACGGACTCACCGTGATCGTAAAATATTTCGGAGCTCGGGCCGCAGGGGCCGGTATCGCCCATCTGCCAGAAGTTGTCCTCGTCGAGGCGGGAGAAACGCTCGGCGCTGACACCGATCTCCTCGAGCCAGATATCGGCAGCCTCATCGTCGGATATATGCACGGTAATCCAGAGCTTCTCCTCGGGCAGGCCGAGCACCCCGGTCAGAAACTCCCAGGCATAGGCGATGGCATCGCACTTGAAGTAGTCACCGAAGCTGAAATTCCCCAGCATTTCGAAAAAGGTGTGGTGACGCGCGGTATAACCGACGTTTTCCAGGTCGTTATGCTTGCCCCCTGCACGGACGCAACGCTGGGAGCTGACCGCGCGAGAGTACGGTCGTTGCTCGCTGCCGAGAAAAACATCCTTGAACTGCACCATGCCCGCATTGGTAAACAGCAGGGTCGGGTCATTGGCCGGTATCAGGGAACTGCTCGCCACTCGCTGGTGGCCCTGCTGTTCGAAATAGCGAAAAAACGCTTCACGAAGCTCTGCGCTTTTCATAATCGTTGGATACTCTCGTTGCTCAGTCGTTGTAATCAGTCTGCCTGGGAATTAGCGGCTTTTCGGGGGCCGGCCACCCGGGAGCCGGCCCCCGGGATGGGCACTACTTGGCCAGCTTTTCATCGCTGCTGAGAGTGCGGGCCTCACTTTCAAGCATGACGGGAATACCATCCCGTATCGGGTAGGCGAGCCCGCTGGCTTTACACACCAGTTCTTGTTTCTCCTTGTCGTAATCCAGTGGCGCCTTGCTGACCGGACATACCAGGATGCTTAACAGCTTTTCGTCAATCATTCATTCCACCTGTATTGGTTTGCTCTTCGTCGGCGGGCGCCGGCATTGGCCCCACCAGTAATTGCGGATCGATTCTCTGGTCATACCAGTTCATGCGCCAATCCAGGTGCGCACCCGTCACCCGACCGGTAGCCCCCACCTCGGCCACGACCTGGCCCCGGCGAACCTCGTCGCCTTCTTTTACCAGGATTCGGCTGAGGTGCAGGAAGCTGGAAGACAGGCCGTAGCCATGATCTATCATCAAGGTCCCCCCGGAGTAGAACATATCGTCGTGGGCGAGGATAACCTTGCCGCCCGCCGGCGCACGAGCCGCGGTACCGGTAGGCGCTGCGATATCGACACCGAAGTGCGGCCGCTTCGGGACGCCATTATAAACACGCTGGGAGCCGAAAACACCCGTTATAGGCCCGTATAGCGGCCAGTCGAATGCCGTTAAAAAATCCGTGCGGCTGGAGTCGACCTTTCTGGCCTTGCCGATGTAGGCGGAATCCCGCCGTATTCGCTGCAGATCGTCCTCGCTGGGATTCATGATCTTGCTTGAAATTCCGGATATGCTCTGGATGTCATAGTCACGCTTGCCGATTTCCACCACCCGCTGGCGCTGTTCGCCATCCGGCCCCTCAAAGCGAAGCACCATCAAACCCTTGTTGTCTCGCCCCATACCGAGAACGAACTCACCGTTTTCGGTGACCCGTACCGGGCGCCCGCCCCAGAACACATGGGTTTGGGCTGGCGCCGTACCGAACAGCAGCCCTCCCTGAACGGGGTTGCCACGCAGTTCGATGGACTCTTCGGGTTCTGTTGCTGCGACGAGTCCGGTAAAGGCGATGCCTGCGATCAATAGTAGTGTTGAGGGTAGTCGAAGCATTATCGTTGTCCTGGTCTGGTTAGTTGGCGCAAATTTACCTACAATTTTCTCTCGCGCTGAATTCTACCTGCCGAATTATAGAGTGATTATACATGGGTCGTTACCGAAAACCGCGCCGACCGGGCTCTGCCTACATTACCGCCGACGGCGAGCAAATGTTGCGCGAGGAGTTGCACCAGCTGTGGAAGATCGAGCGTCCGCAGGTCACCGAAGCCGTTCACGAGGCCGCCAAAAATGGCGACCGGTCCGAGAACGGCGACTATATCTACGGTAAAAAACGCCTGCGCGAAATCGACAGCCGGGTGCGCTTCCTCAGTAAAAGGCTGGAACAGCTCACGGTGGTCAAAGACCTCCCCGCGGATACCGGCAAGGTCTATTTCGGCGCAAAGGTTACCGTCGAAGATGAACAGGGGCTCTCCAGCCGCTTCCACATCGTCGGGCCGGATGAGTTCGACCTTAAACGCAGCAAACTCAGCATGGACTCACCCATGGCCAGGGCGCTACTGGGGAAAAGCCTGGATGACGAGGTTTCGGTACCGGCGCCAACCGGGGATAAAACTTTTTTCATCACCGGCATCGACTATTGATCATTGAGCAACTGCGCGACACGCTGGCGCAAGTGCGGTACCAGTTCGCTCTCGAACCAGGGATTGTTGCGCAACCAATGCCGATTGCGCGGTGATGGATGTACCAGCGGCATCAAGCCTGCCTCCACCAATCCCGAATCGGGATCGCGCCACGCACTGACGCGCTCGGCCAGGGTTTTCCGAGTGGCGCCCAGATAATAGTGCTGGGCGTATTGGCCGATAAGCAAGGTCAGCTCCACCCTGGGCAAGAGGCTGATCAGCCGCTCATGCCACTGCGGCGCGCACTCCGGGCGCGGGGGTAGATCCCCGGACTTCCCCTTGCCGGGATAGCAAAACCCCATGGGCACGATGGCAATGTTCCGCGCATCGTAAAACTGCTGCCGATTGAGCCCCAACCATCCGCGCAGGCGATCGCCGCTGGGATCGTTCCATGGGATACCGGTTTCGTGCACACGGGTGCCGGGGGCCTGGCCAATAATCAGCAAGCGCGCCCGTGCATCCGCCACCAGCACAGGCCGCGGCCCGCAGGGAAGATGGTCCGCGCACAGGGTACAGGCCCGCACTTCAGAGAGGGTTCGCGCGAGCACAGAGCTGTCAGAAGACATAGGCAAACCCTCTAGCGGACCATCGCCGGGTCACTACGCGAGGGCCAGCATTACCCGCTGCCAGAACCAGAAACCGGCCAGGCTGCCGGCGCCATAGACGGGAAGTTGTTTCCACAAACCATGCCAGTTGATGCCGAGCCGCAGCATGGCGAGGCTGAACAGGCAGAGAACAGCAATCAAGGCCAACTGTCCCATCTCGATGCCGACGTTAAAGGCGAGTAAGGCCAGCGGAATATCGCCGGAGGGCAAACCCACCTCCTGTAGCGCACCGGCAAAACCAAGGCCGTGTAACAGTCCGAAGCCCGCCGCCATCATATACACTTTCCACCGACCGAGGTCGTGGTTCGGGTGCCGTATGACCTCGGTAAAGGCAATGACAATACTGATGGCAATAAAGATTTCTGCCAGGCTCTGGGGGACACGGATCACATCGAGCACCGCAAGACTCAAGGTCATGCTGTGCCCCAGGGTAAACATGGTGACCGTCCAGATCAATGAACGCTGCACACCAACCAACATAAACAGCGCCACCACAAACAGTACGTGATCAAGGCCACCAATGAGGTGCTCGATACCCATAACCATATAATTGTTAAAGACCCGATACCAGGGTTGGCGCTGTGGCACCAGATAACTACCCTGGGCGGGGCGCAGCACCTGATGTAACGTCCTGCCATCCGCCAACTTGATCCGCAGCAGTACATCGGCCCGGCTACTGGCGATGCCGTTTACCTGGATCGTACTTCCCACAAGACCCTGCTCACCACAGTCGATTTGCCAGCGATACACCATCCCGGTGCCCTCGGTGGCATTACTGCCCTTACCGACCGACTCACAATGCGCGGGCAGTACCGGTGCCAGTTTACTACCGGCGACCTTTTTCAAGGGCGTTTTCCATTTCACCCGGAACACGCCGTCTTTTTCAGCATCGAGTTGCAACAAAGAGGGCGCCATGGCGTGCGCCAGGGCCGGCTTGCCATAGGTACCCGCGAACACCAGAAGCAGTATTACGGCTCCAAGCTTGAGTATTATGTTCGCCTGGTGACAGCGAGCTTGCACACCGGACCACGGGGAAAAATTCATGTCGCGGCTCCCGGCTGCTTACTACCATCGATAATGATGTCGTAGCCTTGTTTCAAGGTTTCTATCCGCTCCGCCAGCACGGCTTTCTCTTTGTCCTGCCGGATACGCGCAATAATTTTGTCCGCCACCTCATCCAGTGGCGGGGTCACGGGAGAGACGATGCTATCCAGCCAGACCAGGTGCCAGCCATAGGCCGATTGTATCGGTTCCGACCACTCATGGGTGTCCTGGCGAAAGGCCTCCCGGGCAAAATCGACACCAAAAATTGATGCCAGCTGGGTTTCGTTTTT
>JAUXCW010000258.1 GCA_030618705.1 Gammaproteobacteria bacterium
CTATGCCGACTGGATTTACCAACTGGACCTGACGCCGTATTACGAATACCACAAGCGCCAGCTGCAACTGTTGCAGTACAAAAAGTCCGGACAGTGGGTATTGAAATCCCCCTTCCACCAGCTCGGCCTGGAGGCGATTCACAAGGTCTATCCCGACGCGGTCATCGTATTGCCCCATCGCAGCCCGATGACCATCGTCGCCTCCGGTTGCAGCTTTAACGAGATACTTCGCAGGAGCGGTACCGACCATATCGACAAGCACCAGGTCGGCCGGGACTGGATGGACATGCTGACGGTTTACAGCAAACGCTTCGAGGCCGACAGGACGCGACTGGAGTCCAGCTTCCCGTCTCCTTTTATCGATATACGCCACGATAATTTCGTGCGCGATCCCTGGCCGGCCATTGAGCAGATCTATAGCAGCCGTGGTACTCCCTTGTCGGATGAGGGCAGGCAGGCGATGCAGGGCTGGCTCGATGCCAACCCCAAGGGCAAGCACGGCAAGCACGAGTATCGGCTGGAAGACTACGGCATCACCCGGCAGGAGGTCGAAGACCTGTTCGGTGATTATGTTGAACGCTACGGATTGAGTATGGAGTGAGTCATGGCGCAGAGCGATGCAGAACAAAAAGTGATCGACGGCACGGCGTGGGAAGAATTTTGCGATGCGCTGAAGGAGGCGGGCAAAATCGTACAAAGCCCCAGGGCACCGCAAGACGCCTTCAACCAGGCCGAGGGTTACCGCTATTTGACACGCCTGCTGCGTGGTGGGCTGGAGAGTTTTCTCGAATTTCGCGACCCGGATTTTCCGCAATTGCGCTGCGGCGCACACGAGACCATCAAGCTCGGTGCGGACAACCCGGATAACCGCTATGAAAGCTGCGCGGTAGATCCGAAACTCGAGTACAGGATCCACGGTAGCCGTGGCTCGGTGGATTACCTGGGCTTTGGCGCGGTGATCAACCGGTACGCCACGGGCGGTGGTATGAAAACCACGGGCTATATCGATGCCCGTGAGATGGACATCGATGACGATGGCAGCTTCGAGTTGGTCGTGAGCCAGCGTGAGCACCCGGGCAACTGGCTGCAGATGGGGCCGGAGACCAACTCCATCAATGTTCGCCAGACCTTCCAGGACCGGGTCAACGAGAAGCGCGCCGAGATAAAAATAGAGCGCATCGGTGCCGAGGGCGACCGTCCGGCGCCCTTGACGGCCCAGAAGCTGGTGCGAGGCCTGCAGGGGGCGACCATGTTCGTCCAGGGCAGCGCCAAACTGTTCGAGGGTTGGGCCGAGAGCTTCCTGCCCACCAATAACGATTTACCCCCGGCGGACCAGGCCTATTGCCAGTCCATCGGCGGCGACCCCAATATCTTTTACTTCCACAGCGCCTGGGAACTGGCCGATGACGAGGTGCTGGTCATCGAGGCGCCGGAGGTTCCCGAATGCCAGACCTGGAATTTCCAGCTGGACAACTGGTGGATGGAGTCGCTGGATTATCGCTACCACACCATCCATATCAATAAGCACACCGCACACTACGAGCCCGACGGCGGCGTCAAGCTGTATATATCCCACACCGACCCGGGTGTGCCGAACTGGGTCGAGACCGCCGGCCATAATATCGGGACGATGTGCTGGCGCTGGATCGGCGCAAAAGAGCACCCCTCACTGAACGTGCGCGTGGTAAAATTGGCCGATATTTAAGCCACGCCGAACGGAGAGGGGATGTCGACACGGTTTACGGTACAATCGGATTTCGAGCCAGCGGGGGACCAGCCGGCGGCAATCGAGAAACTGGTCGAGGGGCTTAATAACGGTTTGCTCTATCAAACCCTGCTGGGGGTGACCGGCTCGGGCAAGACGTTTACCATCGCCAAGGTGGTCGAGCAGGTGCAGCGACCGATTATTGTACTGGCCCACAATAAAACCCTGGCCGCCCAGCTCTACGGGGAGTTCAAGCAGTTTTTCCCGAAAAATTCTGTCGAGTATTTCGTCTCCTATTACGACTACTACCAGCCCGAGGCCTATGTGCCTTCCTCGGATACCTTTATCGAGAAAGACGCCTCCATCAACGAGCATATCGAGCAGATGCGGCTATCGGCGACCAAGGCGCTGATGGAGCGCAAGGACTCCCTGGTGGTCGCCACGGTGTCGGCGATATACGGTCTAGGCGATCCGGATTCCTATCTTAAAATGGTGCTGCACCTGGTGCGTGGCGACCCCGTCGATCAGCGCACGATCCTGCGCCGCCTGGCCGAATTACAATACACCCGCAACGACACGGATTTTCGGCGGGCGACGTACCGGGTGCGGGGGGATGTTATCGATATCTTTCCCGCGGACTCGGATCGTGAGGCGGTGAGAGTCGAGTTGTTCGACGACGCGGTGGACAACCTCAGCATCTTCGACCCGCTCACCGGGGAAGTGCTGGGCAAGGCCGGGCGCATTACGGTCTATCCAAAATCCCACTATGTAACGCCCCGGGAAAAACTACTCAAGGCGACGGAGGAGATAGAAGACGAATTGCGCGATCGCCTGGCTCACCTGCGAGAGGAAGACCGCCTGGTCGAGGCGCAGCGGCTGGAGCAGCGCACCCGCTACGACCTGGAGATGATTCGGGAGCTCGGCTATTGCTCCGGTATCGAAAACTATTCGCGCTATTTATCCGGGCGCGCGCCGGGCGAGCCACCGCCGACGCTGTTCGACTACCTGCCCGATGATGCCATCGTCATTATCGATGAATCCCACGCCACCATTCCCCAGTTGGGCGCCATGTATAAAGGCGACCGCTCGCGCAAGGAAACCCTGGTCAACTACGGTTTTCGCTTGCCCTCGGCACTGGATAACCGGCCGCTGCGGTTTGACGAGTGGGAGCGCCTGGTGGGTCAGGCCATCTTTGTTTCCGCCACCCCCGGTGCCTACGAGGCCGAGCATGCAGATCAGGTTGTGGAGCAGGTGGTGCGCCCCACGGGGCTGATTGACCCGGTGGTGGAAATACGGCCGGCCACAACCCAGGTGGACGATTTGCTGTCGGAGATACACAAGCGCACCGGGGTGGGTGACCGGGTGCTGGTGACCACATTGACCAAGCGCATGGCGGAGGATTTATCGGAATACCTCGATGAGCACGAGGTGAAAGCTCGCTATATGCACTCCGGCATCGATACCATTGAGCGAATGGAAATTATTCACGATCTGCGCCTCGGCAAATTTGATGTGTTAGTGGGTATCAACCTGCTGCGGGAGGGCCTCGATATGCCCGAGGTCTCCCTGGTGGCGATTCTCGATGCGGATAAAGAGGGCTTCCTGCGCTCGGATCGCTCGCTTATTCAAACCATGGGGCGGGCAGCGCGCAATATCAACGGTACGGCGATACTCTATGCGGACAGGGTGACCGGCTCCATGCAGCGGGCCATGGACGAAACCGAGCGGCGTCGTAATAAACAGCTGGCGCACAATGAGGAGCACGGCATCACGCCGAAGACAATTCAAAAGCGCGTCACGGATATTCTCGAATCCGGCCTGATGAAAATGGGTAAAAAGGGCAAGGGCAAGCGAGCAAAAGCTCGTGCGGAGGGGCTCGCACCACTCAATGTCAGCCAATTGAGCCCGGTTCAACTGGCAAAGGAGCTAAAGCAGCTTGAAAAACGTATGCATCAACACGCCCAGGACCTGGAGTTCGAAGAAGCGGCGGCGGTGCGTGACGAAATTCACCGGGTCAAGCAGGAGGCATTTTTGCAGACAGCATGATTGCGTTTAGACACCCCAGTTCTTATGGGTTAGAGTGGTTACCCCCGTATATAGCCACAGGTATGTTGCCATGTATCTAACATTCAGTTCTATCCTGCGTGCAGTCACGCTCCTATTTGCCTCATTGGCGCTGGCCGTGTCGATGGGTTGCTCCTTTTCCGCCAGTTCGGAGAGCAGCTCGGACATCCTCTCCAGCCCATTCAAATCCAGCTCCAAATCTTCCGGGGGCGATGTCGAATCCGCCTACCGGGAAGAGGCCGCAGGTTATACCAGTGCCTACGCCGCTGCCGGTATGGGTGACAAGGCCAGCTTCCAACGGGGTCTGTCGGAAATCGCGGCCCGCCAGGGCATTAGCGATTGGGAGGCTAACCCGGGTACCTGGACCAGCGTGGGCAGGGGCCTGGCCAGTGCCGATATCGATGAAGAGCAGGTTGTCGACTATGCGGATACCTGGTCGGCAGGGGATCCGGACATTGTCTCGATGGTCCTGCAAGGTTATACCAGCGTCCGTTAATCGAGTCACTACAGGCTTTGCAGCAGTGCAGATCTGGTATTGTCTTCTAATAGGTTTGCTTGTCCTTGCACCGTTATCGGTTGCGGCGCAAGACGATGAACGAGAGGTACTGATAGAGTACCTCTATATCGACGCCAACGAGGACCAGGCCAGCGGCGGCCATGCCGCCGTACGTATCAACGAGGATGTATTTCATTTTCAGTACGACAGCGGCTTGCTGATTCTGGTCCGGGTTCCCTGGGCCGACTTCCAACTGTCCTACCGCGGTTACCAGAACCGGAATATTCGCGCCAGCCGCCTGGATATTTCCCGCGATACCTATCAACTACTGCGCAAGACCTTTATCCGCCGCTACCTGACCCATTCCCGCCAGGTCAGCCTGGTCGAGGATGCACGCCGTGATTACGCCCTGGCGCAGGCTTTGGCGCAGCAGCCGACCGCTGCGGTGGAGTTACCCGGCTTTGGTTTTTTTGCTCAACAGACGACGGATGCACCAGCATCAACGCGTTCGAGCTTACTCGCGG
>JAUXCW010000105.1 GCA_030618705.1 Gammaproteobacteria bacterium
TATAAAGCCCCGGAGTAAGCCAAGAGATTGCGAGCAATGCGATACCTGATTCTATTTCTCCTGCTGACAGCGCCGATACACGCCCAGAGTCAACAGCCCCCGCCTGCCGAAAAGAGCGCTGCCACCAAAGAGGCACCCGCCGGGCAGGCCGGCGCAACTACTGCCGTCCCGGAGGAACAGCGCACTGGCCCGGAGTATGAACTGGTGGACCTGCTGGGGGGAAAGGACCAACTGGCGAGAATCCAGCAGCAGTTTGTCGATGCCATGGTTGCCACCAATCCCGCACTGGAGCCCTACAAATCTACGGTAAACGAGTGGGCACGCCGGTATATCAGCTGGGATGAGATGCGTGAGGTCATGGCCAGGGTCTACCGTGACTATTTCAAAGCCGGTGAGATCGATGAAATGCTGGTGTTTTATCGCACCGCCACCGGGCGCAAATCAATCCTGTTGATGCCCGCCCTGCTGCGGGAGGGCAACCAGGCCGGCAAAAAAATGGCGCAGGACCACAGGGCGGATTTGGTCGAAATGCTGCGCGAGGCACAAGACAAATAGCTCTAGATAATGTTCTGCGCCGTCAGCTGATCGAGTTGCTCCTGGTCGAGACCCAGCAACTCCCGCAGCACCTCATCGTTATGACTCCCCAGGCGGGGTCCCGGCCAGCGGGTAGCACCGGGGGTAGCGGAAAGCTTCGGCGCCAGTGCGGGAATTTTCAGGGGTTTGCCGTCGATGATGACCTCTTCAAACAAACCACGGCTGTTAAAGTGGGGATCCTCTAACATATCGGCCACGTTGTATATCGGGCCCACCGGCACTCGCGCCTGCTCCAACTCATCGATGGCCCCGGTCGAGCTGAGGCCACTGCACCAGTCGGACAAAACCTGGTCTATCTCCTGCTCGTGTTGCACGCGACCGGCATTGCTCGCCAGGCGTGCGTCCTCCGCCAGGTCGGCGCGACCGACGGCCTTCATCAAACGCTGGAAGATGGAGTCGCCGTTACCGCCGATCACCACGTACTTGCCGTCTGCACAGCGGTAGGTATTGGTGGGTACGATACCCGTCACAGTTGTTCCCGAGGGCTCGCGAATCACGCCCGCGCCGGAGTATTCCGGCACCACGCCCTCCAGCAGGTTGAACATGGCCTCGTAAAGCGCCACATCCACCACCTGTCCGCCCTGTTGATTCTTGAAGCGTGCCAACAAGGCCATAACGATGCCCAGGGCGGCGTGAATACCGGCGATGGTATCACCGATACTGAGATTGGCCCGCACCGGTGCCTCGCCGGGAAAGCCGTTGACATAGCGAAACCCGCTGATAGCCTCACAGACCGAGGCGAAGCCTGGCTTACCGGCATAGGGGCCGCTCTGGCCATAGCCGGAAATACGCGCATAGACCAACTCCGGGTTGATGGTCTTGATGTCATCGGGCCCGAGACCCCATCGCTCCATCACCCCGGGTCGAAAATTTTCCAGCAACACATCACTGCGACCGGCGAGATCCCGCACCAGCTCCCTGCCCTGTTGCGATTTGAGATCGATAGTGACGCTTTTTTTATTGCGTCCCAGGCTATACCACCAGAGTGAGGTACCATCCACGACTTCACGCCAGCCACGGATCGGATCACCACCCGCGGGGGATTCGACCTTGATCACCTCGGCGCCGAAATAAGCCAGTATAGACCCGGCAAACGGGCCCGCCAGCAGCTGGCCCAACTCGAGCACCCGGATACCACATAGCGGACCCGTTAGCGGATTATCAGCTGCAGACATCGCGACCCTCTCTCTTCAAAAGAAACAACAGGATTATTGGTAAGCGGCCCGCTTGTAATCGATGCGATCCCAGAACTTACAGTCGGATCGATGCACATTGGCAGCCACCGTGATTCGGCTATCGAAGAGCAGGGTTTTATCGTCAGGGGAAAATCGGGGCCAGACCGGCAGGCCCTCCCGGTTGGGGTCGCCTCTTGCGGCGAACCGGCTCCAGTAGCCCATCATGACACGCTCCAACTCGGCTTGTTCACCCTCGAAAGACGACATCGTAACACTCATGGGGTTACCGAAAATATACTGGATCTCCGCTGAGTGAAAAGCCTTGAGCTCGGCGCCGGGAATAAAAAACGGCGCCTCACGGTAGTCGAACTGATAGGCCCACAGAGGTACGTGGCGGGCGAGGGCTGTGGAGATCGTGCGTGTCTGGCAGTTAAAAAATCCGTCGCTGAATGCCTCGGTCAAGGCCTCGAAGGGGTCGGCATAATTGGCCAGCGGATACTGTGCCGCCACCAACTCTGCAGTTCCCCTGGAGCCGACCAGGTACTCCAGCCGATCGATATATTGATCGGCCTGCAGCGGTTTGAATAAAAAATTGTGGGACAACCAGATGATCAGGCTGCCCTCATCGAGGGTCGCGCCGTTGATTACCGGGACCCTGTTGAAACGACCGGAGGCGTAGGCCTCGCGAAACTGCATGGGGATCACCACGCCATCGAGCACGGGCCACCAGACGGTAAAACCCTCGCCAAAGGCGAAAGAGGGATCCGGCGGCAGCACCTTCGCCAGCTGTTTCGCCGGCTTGTCCCGCAGGCATTGCAGCCGATCATCGGCCTTGTCACAGCCAAGGGCCGCCGCCAGACGATCGCCTAGCACACTCACCGCCTGCAGGCTGGAAAGCGGCGTGTCACAGGGTCCGCTCTGTATCACCGCGCGGTGGAACAGACCAGCACTGCCCGGCGAGGCGAGTTGCGCACAGACACTGACTCCCCCAGCGGACTGGCCAAAAATCGTCACGTTGCCGGGATCTCCACCAAAGGCGGCAATATTATCCCGCACCCAGCGCAAGGCCGCGGCCTGGTCCTCGATACCGTAATTGCCGGACGTGGGATGAGCGGAATCCTCGGCCGACAATTGCCGGTCGGCGAGAAAGCCGAATACGCCGAGGCGGTAATTCATCGCCACCACCACGCTGCCGATTTGCGCCGCCAATCGCTGGCCGTCCCTGGCAGTGTAGGACGCTTTACCGGCGGTAAAGCCGCCACCGTGAATCCATACCATCACCGGCATAGGGGAGCGGGGCTTTTGTTCCGGAGTCCAGATATTGAGGTAGAGACAATCTTCCTCACCCATCATGATATTGAAGGGCGGCGCAAACTGGGGGCAGGAATCCGCCAGCCCGGTCGCATCCAGCGGGCCCGGCCAGGGCACCGCCGGCTGTGGCGGTTTCCAGCGCAGGTCACCGACCGGCGGCTGCGCGTAGGGAATACCCAGATAGGTCCGGCTGCCGTTTTCGATATAACCTTGCACCTGCCCCAGCGGCGTATCGGTAACGATGAGCTGCTTGCTGCAAGCCGCCAATACCGCGAGAAGCACCGTAACGAAAAGCCTTTTTATCACCATTGACTCATCCTGAACATTTAAAAAGGGGACGCTACCCTTTACCTGCGTCGAGCTTAAAAGGGTAGCGTCCCCAATGGCGCTGACTTAAGCGATATTGACGGAGGGATCGGGGCTTCCAGAGCAGGACCGTGTGCCGGTTGGACCCGGCACCCGAGCCTACATGGACGTATTCACAGCGTGTCCTGGGCTGGGAGCCCCGATTCCTTACTCAACGGCAATAGTGAATGTCTTGCCCCACTAGCTTTGCTCTTAAGTAAGTGCCATTAGGTAGCGTCCCCTTTTAACTCCCTTTAACCCCGATGCTCGGTAATCACTCGATAGGGATCGATGGTATAGGCACGATAGATCACCGTGCCGTTATAGACCAACAGATCCTCCAGCCGCGCCGACACCGCCGGGTGCGTCACATCACGACGGCTCTGCTCGGGATCACACCACTTCACCTGCAGGCTTTCCGCGCTGGTCGTGAGTTCACCGGACAGATAATCCGCAAGGTAGGTAGTGATCACCACCCCCTTGCTGATATTGCTGTACAGGCCCACCATCGGCCCCACCTCGATTTTGACGCCGCTCTCCTCGAATACCTCGCGCACGAGGCCGCTGATAATATCCTCACCCTCCTCTATTTGACCGCCGGGAAATTCCCAGCCGCGCCATGGGCTGTCGATCAGCAATACCTCGCCATCGGCGTTGTAGACCAGGGCGCCGGCGGCGACGATATGTTTGGGGGGTGTCTTCATCGGCTATCGAGCCTGGCGCGGCGAGCGCTGAGCAGTGAACCGAACCACCGTCTTACGTCCTGGTCCAGGCCATACAAACAGGGTAAAAGGATAAGCGACACCAGGCCGCCGAACATCACCCCCCAAGCCATCGCCATGACCATGGGAGTGAGGTAGGAGTTCTCCCCGAGAATGCCGTAGGCCGTGGGCAACAAACCGGCAACAGTGGTCATGGAAGTAATCAGGATGGGACGAAAACGCTGGGCGGCAATATCCGCAATCTCCTCGACAGTTAGATACTCACCTCTCTCAACGCGGCTCTGGTTCAGTCGGTGCACCATCACCAGGGAGTCATTGACCAGCACCCCCACCAGCCCGATGACACCGGTAATCGCCATGGCGCCCATTGAAATGCCCTGCAAACCGAAACCGATGATAACCCCGGTAATGCCGAAGGGGAGGCAGAACAGGATGAGCATCGGCTGGGACACCGAGTTGAACAGCAGGATCAGCGCGGCAAAAATACTTAGCACACAGATCAGGAAAGCCCTGCCCAGACTGCCCATTTGTTCCTGCTGAATCTCGAACTCACCACCAAACCAGATACGAATATCCTGATAGCGGATCCGCCATTGCTGCTCGTCGACATATTGCCGGATACGCTGGTTGATCTGCTCGACGCCGACAGCATCGCGGTTTATATCGCCGAAGACCGTGACCGTACGCTTGCCGAGATAGTGCTTGATGGCGGACTGGCCCGGGCGCACCCTGAAATCCGCGACACTCTTCAGGTAGATGGCCTGACCCTCACTATTCACCAGTGACAAATTCTCCAGGCTGGACAATTTTCCCGCCCGCTCCGGCGGCAACTTCAGGCGGAATCGAATGCGCTCATCGAGGGTCTGCATCTCATCGACCAAAAGCCCATCCGCCGCGAAGCGCACACCTTCCAGTACGTCCTGTACCGTCAAACCCCTGGCGGCCAGCATTTCGTAGCGAATCTCCAGGTCGACGATATCCACGCCCGGTTTGTCGCTACTCCAGACATCGGTGACCTCGGGCTGCTGCCGCAACCAGCCCTGTAGTTCAGCCGCCAGCTCGAAGCGCTCATCACCATTGCCGATAATTTCGACCTCAATCGGCTTACCCGTGGAGGGCGCATCGGTGAGCGCCTCCACCACCAGTGACTGGTAGCCGGTTTTTGTTTTCGCCCATATTCTCAGCTGGTCGACGATCTCGAAGGTATCGCTGTCGCGATAGTTAACCGGCTTGAGGTAGATGGAGATCACCGCCCAGGCCTTGTTACGCCCATCGGTGAAGCCGTACATATCGGCATCGTGGTGACCGGTCTGGGAAACGATATTCAGCACGTCCTCCACCGGCACCCGCTGCCATAACTCTTCTTCCAGCGCCATCACCCGCTGCCGCGTCTCCTCGATTGAGCTGCCCGGCGGCAGCTCGAGCTTGACGTTTACGGTATCGATATCCGCATCCGGGTAGAGGTGAAAATTGATAGTCAGCGCACCGAATACCAACACCAATACAAAGCCGACAAGAAATCCGCTGAGCGTCAGGTAGCGCCGCGATAGCAAGCGTGCTATGGCACGGCGATACCGACCCTGCAAGCGGCGAAAACCCCGGTCCACCTGCACGTCGGGATGGTATGTCACCTTTGCCAGGTGGGAGGGTAGCATCGCCTGGCTTTCGAACAGCGAGGCAGCTAACAACACCATTATGGTGAGGACAAAGTCCACCATAAATGCACCCCACTCCCCGGCGACAAACAGCAGGGGGGAAAACGCCAGTATCGTGGTGAGCGCGCTGAAGATCACCGGCGGGGCCACTTGCCCGGTACCGAGTATGCTCGCCTGGCGAGCGTCCATACCGAGCTCTCGCAGACGCTGGATATTTTCGCTGACCACTACGGCGTCATCGACCAGGATCCCCAGCAACAGGATGATCGCGGAGGGTGTCATCACGTTCATGGTGACGCCGATCCCGGCGAGCAGGAGAAAACACAGACAAATGGCGAAGGGAATGCCCATGGCCACCCACAGCGCGAAGCGAATATTGAGGAAGTAGCACAAGAGCAACAGCACCAGCGCCAGGCCGATGACGGCGTTACCACTGAGTATTTCCAGGGCATTGACCGTGAGGCGGGATATATCGTTGACCACTTTGAGCTCTACCCCGTCGGGCAGAGACTCGCGCTCATGCTCGACGAACTCCCGCAGCCAGCGCGCCGTATGCAACTCATCCGCCAACTCCTGCTTGCGAGCCAGCAGGGCAATACTACTCACGCCGTCAGTGCGCGATTGCACGTCCCAGTCCTCGTAATCCATTACCACCTGGGCGATATCGCGCAGGCGCACTATATTGCCCGGCTCCGCACTGCGAACGATAACCTCCGCCACATCCGCCGGCCGCTCAAACTGACCGACAGTCACGACTTTCTTTTCGGTCAGGAAGGAGTCCAGTGAACCGCCGCTATCGCGGACGTTACGCGTCCTGATCGCATCGACGATTTCCGCCAGGCTTATACCCAGGGCAACCTGCTTATCCTGTTGCAACTGTATGTGGACTTCCTGTCGGCGATAACCGACTTTCTCCACGCCGGCAATGCCCGGAACCTCTCGCAGGCCATCCTCAACCTTGCGAGCGACACGCCGCAACATCTCTTCGGAGACATCACCCACGACATGAACTTCCGCTATCGGCGTAACCAGGGTCGAGAGATGCTCGATCACGGGTTTTTCAAGCAGATCCGCGGGCAATCGAACCGCCGCACGGTCAACGGCTTTCTGGATGTCGTCGAGGATCTTGTCCTGGTCTCCGGCGTCGATATCCAGCCGCAGGGTGATCAGTGACAGGTCTTCCATACTACGGGAATAGATCTTTTTCAGGCCCTCGACCTTGAGCAGCTCCTCCTCCAGCGGCAGAGTAATCGCCAACTCGGTCTCCTGGGGCCCGGAACCGCTCTGGAACGTGGTGATATTGACCGAGCCAAAATCAACCTTGGGGTTGTATTCGTAATGTAAGCCCTCGATGGTCATGGCGCCGACAACAAACACCAACACCATAATCAAATTGACCAGTGTCGGGCGATCGACGAAAAATGCCACCAGGTGATTCACCGCGAGGCACCCTGTCCAGCACCGCTGCCTCCCCCGCCCTCGAGGTTTTCAAGCGAGTCACCAGCCACCACCGTCACATCGCTACCATCGACGACGCGCTGCAGATTAGTGACGATCACCCGGTCGCCAGATTCGAGCCCGCTGAGAATCATCAGCCGGTCGCTGAACCCCGCGCCGAGCAATGGTTCGACCTGCCTGGCCCGCCCATCACGCTCTACGAATACGACCTTGCGACGGTTCCTGTCGACCAGCGCCTGCTCCGGTAACAGCAGCACATCGGGAAAGCTGATGCCCTCGATTTCAGCCGTGGCAGTCATACCAGGCCGCACCAGCACGGTCTCCTGCTCGATGAGCAATTCCAGCGGATAATTGCCGGTGGCGGGGTGTGCATTGACGCCGATGGATTCCACCCGCGCCGCCAGCACCTGCCCAGGCAGGCCGGACAGACGCACCGTAGCCCCATCGCCCTTGTTGATATAGGCAATATCGCTTTCGCTGATCCACACCAGGACTTCCAGCAAGTCCTGTGTTTGCAGCTTCAACAGGGCCGAGCCGGTCATCACCGACTCGCCGGGCTCGACAGAGCGCGATTCCACCAGACCGTCGACCGGGCTACGCACATGGCTATCTTCCAATACTCTTCGCGCCAATTGCAGGCTTGCCAGTGCCTCCCGGTAATCCGCCGCACTGCGCTTGAGCGCCAGCTCGGCGTTATCCAGCACCTCCCTGGAAACGGTTTTTTGCGCCGCCAATTGTTGCCTGCGCTCGAGATTCAGCCGCGCCTCCTTCATCGCCGCCCTCGCCCGCTGAACATTTTCCCCGGCCTGGCTCACCCGCAGTTTTTGCTTATCGGTATCCAGCTCCAGTAATACTTGCCCGCGCTCGACACGCTCGCCCTCGTCCACCAGCACTCGCTTGACCACGCCGCTGAAATCCAGGCTGATATTCACCTGCTCCGCCGCCTGCACCACACCGTAGGCGGTAATTACGCCCTGCCAGTCCTGTGCTTGCAGCTCGACAACGGATACCTCAAGCCTGCTCTCAACCGGAGCGTCGAGGACCGCGGCAGGTTCCGGCTCGCAGCCCGCCAACGACAGGCACAACAATACGCTTGCGCAGACACGCGCTGCGTGACGATGCTTTCCGGCTTTTACAACTCGATTCATTACCGCTCCCGTTGTGGCGGTTATTATAATATTGCCGCGTCGATCATTCCCCGTACTCGTGCAGATATGCTGCAGGACTATTGGACCGGCGCTACCGCATCCCCTGGCCAGCGGGGGTCACTGCTGCCGAACAGGACACCATTACGCTGCTCGATGCTTTGCAATTTGCCCAACAAGCGGGGAGACGCACTGACACCATGGCCCATTTCCACCAACAAACGCCTGGTGTCCGCACTGATTCCGGGCTCCAGAATCAGCACATCGGGCCACCACTGGTGATGGAAGCGCGGTACCGACGTCGCCTCGGCGATATTCATCTCGAAATCCACGACATTGACAATGGCCTGCAGGACAACAGTGATGATAGTGCTGCCCCCCGGGCTTCCCGTCGCCAATACCGGTGCGCCGTCCTTGAACATTATTGTCGGCGTCATGGATGACAGGGGCCGCTTGCCCGGGGCTATGGCATTGGCATCGCTGCCGAGCAGGCCGTAGGCATTGGGCACACCGGGTTTCGCCGAAAAATCATCCATTTCGTTGTTTAGCAAAAAGCCGGCGCCGGCGACGGATTTGCCGTTGCCGAAGGAAAAGTTGAGGGTGTAGGTATTGGAGACGACATTGCCCTCGCTATCCCACACACTGAAGTGGGTTGTCTGCGGACTTTCCGCCGGGAGATACCGGCCCGGGCGCACATCTGCCGATGGCGTCGCCACATCGGCATCGATGCTGAAAGCCAGTCGTGCGGCGTAGGCCTTGTCCAGCAGCTTTGCCTCGGGAACGCTGGCAAAATCCGGGTCACCCAGGTATTCGCTGCGATCCGCATAGGCCCGGCGCATGGTTTCGGTAAGTTGATGGATGTACGCGGCACTGTTGTGATCCATATCACCCAGCTCCAGGGTCTCCAGCATATTCAGCATCTGGATAAGGTGGATTCCCCCGGAAGACGGCGGCGGCATGGAAGCGATGCGATAGCCGCGATAGTCGCCGTAGACAGGCTTGCGCTCTATCACACGATAATTTTCCAGATCCTCCAGGGTGATCAGGCCACCACCGCCCTCCATGGTGGAAACGAGCTTTTCGGCAATCGCGCCGCGGTAGAATGCCCGCGCACCGTGCCTGGCGATTTGTTTGAGACTCCAGGCTAAATCCCGCTGGCGCCAGATTTGACCCACCCGCAATGGCGCGCCGTCGGGCTGGAAAAAATAAGTCGCCGACACCGGGTCCTCGAGCAACTGCTCGCCCCGCCACGCAAGCGCCATAGACAGGGTGTCAGTCACCTCAAACCCTCTCGTCGCAAGCTTGATAGCGGGCTTGAGCACCTGTTTGAGACTCATACTGCCATAGTTTTCGAGCGCATGGACCAGCCCGGCAACCGTTCCCGGCACCCCGCTGGACTGCAGGCTGAATCGCGCCCTGTCGGTATCGACTCCGCCCTGGGCGTCCTCGAATAATTTTCGGTGCGCGGCGGCCGGCGCCATTTCACGATAGTCCAGTGCGATGGTGCGATTCTCGTCGGCCAGGTAGACCAGCATAAAACCGCCACCGCCGAGATTACCCGCCTGGGGTAGTGTTACCGCGAGCGCAAAACCGGTGGCAACCGCAGCGTCGATGGCATTACCGCCGCGACGCAGTATGTCGCTGCCGATGTCACTGGCCAACTGCTCCTGGGAAACCACCATGCCGTGCCGTGAAATCACCGGGTGGAACGGCGCGCCCATATCGAAGATGGGCGGGTCGCCGGCGGCGGCATGGCCAGGGGATACAGTGCCAGGCAATATGACAAGAAGACAGATGGATAAAACCAGGCGGTGTAAACAAAGTGAATGTCGGCGCACGCAGGCTCTCCTTGTTTCAGCTATCGCTATGTGATGGCGACTTATTAAGCATCAATCGCGGA
>JAUXCW010000016.1 GCA_030618705.1 Gammaproteobacteria bacterium
CGATTGAGAAACTTATCCCTGACCCAGTCTTTGACAAACCGGTTGGGCGCCAGCAGGGTGAGGGACTCGTTTTTCGTGACCGCCTTCAAGGGGCGAATCCAGGTATTGAACTGTTGAGCAGGCAACTCGTCCTGCAAATAAAGTATGCACTTTTGCCAGGTATCTTCCGGCATGATCATTTCCGCCATGATCACCTCCCCATCGAGCATATATACACCACTACACCATTATTATTTTTATCCGCGAATTACCCGCGAAGCCAGCGGCCAAGCACTTGCTCACCCCCACGGGCGTCACTTGTATTTCCTTGTTTCCAGACCCCGTGGACAGTAGGTTATCCACAATCCAGACACTTTTCCACAATTATTTATGAATTTTTTTATTTGTTTATATATCAGCTAGTTATGAGCATAGCAGCCGATTTTACCGCTTGTATAAATCACTTTCCGGGCAATTATACCGGAGAGTGACAGGTACAGAAAAACCTGTGGATAACTTCTGTTTTAGCTGTGGATAACAGGGTATTGAATGCTCCGGGAGAAGCCATCCAAAGCGGATTGAAATGCTGTCTGTAATCGACTAGAATTCGCCCTCAATTTTCAGGCGCCAATGGGCTGCCTCTGGACATAGAGAAACACCGTCATGAAAAGAACTTTCCAGCCCAGCGTACTCAAGCGCAAGCGCACCCATGGTTTTCGCTCCCGCATGGCCACAAAAAACGGCCGCCAACTGATCAACCGCCGCCGCGCCAAGGGCCGCAAGCGCCTGAGCCCATAGAGACCCAACGATGCCGTGGCGGATTTCAGCTTTGGCAAACACTGTCGATTGCAATCTGCCCATGAATATTCAAGGGTCTTTGCCGATACCCAGGTAAAAGTCGCCTGCCCGGAATTGCTCATTATCGCCAGCAGCAACGAACTCGGGCGACCCAGGCTGGGTCTGGTTATCGCAAAAAAACACGTTAAACTGGCCAGCCAGCGCAACCGGCTCAAGCGGTTAATCCGCGAAAGTTTTCGCCTGCGGCAACAGCATCTGCCCGCGCTCGATATCGTGGTGCTCGCGCGCAAGGGAATCGCCAGTATGGACAACCCTGCTGTAACGCGCACCCTCGAAAAACAGTGGAACCGATTGTGCAAACGAACACTGGAAAGCCAGGACCGAACAGAGACAAAAAAATGTTAGCCAGACAACTGGTTACCGGGCTTATCCGCGTCTACAGCGCCTGCATCAGCCCCTTCCTCGGCCAGAACTGCCGGTTTTATCCGTCCTGCTCACACTATGCCGAAGAAGCCATCCAAAGCCATGGCCTGGTCAGGGGGTGCTATCTCAGCATCCGCCGACTGGGCCGCTGCCACCCGTTCAATGCCGGCGGCTACGACCCGGTACCTGAGCATAGGCACTCAAATCATCAAGCACCGCCACAGGTTCGGTAACCCTTATTATGGACTGGATACGCTATACGATTCTCGCCGGCATCATCGGTGTCGCACTGGTACTGGTAAACGAATGGACCGCGTTCAAAAAGAGCCAGGTCATCCCGCCGCGGGTGCATGAAACCCGGCAGGAAGTCGAACAGGATATCCCTGGCCCCGCCCCCGTCGAGAACCACGGTGAAGAGCTGCCGACAGCCACACCAGAGCGGTCACCGGGTGTCGATGTCGCTGTTGAGGACACCGCGACCGGAAATACTGTTCGCATCACAAGCGACGTGCTGGACATGGAAATCGATTTACTGGGGGGCGATATCGTCGGGGTTTCACTCCTCGAGCACATGGCCAGCCTCAACAGCGAGCAGGCCTTTGTCCTGCTGGAGCGCGACAGGAATCGGGTTTACGTAGCGCAGAGCGGACTAATAGGCACTAACGGTACAGATACATCCAGTGGCAGGCCGGAGTTTACCGCCGGGAAGAAAAACTATGTGCTCGATAGCGGCTCGGATCAACTCATCGTCGATCTTCACTTCACCCAGGAAAACGGCACTCGCATCATCAAGCGCTTCACCGTCGTGCGTGGGGAATACCTCGTCAATGTCGATTATCTTATCGACAACCAGAGCGACAAACCCTGGAGCGCTACATTCTATGCGCAACTAAAGCGGGACAGCAGCCCGGACCCCGCCGCTGAAAGTAGCAGCGGCATGGGCATGCAACCGTTTCTCGGGGTCGCCACCATGACCAACGAAAAACCCTATCTCAAAATGACCTTTGATGATATGGAGGAAGACCCGTTCAACACCCGGGTTGATGGTGGTTGGATTGCGATGGTGCAACACTACTTTATCAGCGCCTGGATTCCCGCTAATCCAGGCGAGTATAGCTATTCCACCAAGGTAACTTCCGCTGGAGACAACCTGATTCGGTATACGGGGCCTGAACTACAACTGGCCGCCGGACAAAGTGGCGAAATAGGCGGTCAGTTTTACGCCGGTCCCAAGGATCAGTATCGGCTCAAGGAAATAGCACCGGGTCTCGACCTGACCGTGGACTACGGCTGGCTATGGTGGATTGCCCAACCCCTGTTCTGGATTCTTACCCATATTCACAAACTGGTGGGCAACTGGGGCTGGAGCATCATCCTTCTAACCGTGTTGGTAAAAGGCGTGTTTTTTCACCTCTCCGCCGCCAGCTACCGGTCCATGGCAAAAATGCGCAAGGTCGCGCCGAAGATGACCCAGGTCCGCGAGATGTACGCGGACGACAAACAAAAACAATCCCAGGAGATGATGGCGCTCTACAAGAAGGAAAAGGTCAATCCACTAGGTGGCTGCCTGCCCATCCTGATACAAATGCCCGTCTTTATTTCTCTCTACTGGGTATTGATGGAGAGTGTCGAGTTGCGCCATGCGCCGTGGCTCGGCTGGATCAAGGATCTCTCATCCATGGATCCATACTACATCCTGCCGTTGATCATGGGGGCGAGCATGTTCTTCCAACAGAAGCTCAACCCGCCGCCGCCAGACCCGACCCAGGCGAAGATCATGCAGTGGATGCCCGTGTTCTTCACCTTCTTTTTCCTCTGGTTTCCCGCCGGGCTGGTACTTTACTGGGTGGTAAACAACCTGCTTTCCATATTGCAGCAGTGGATTATCACACGCAGGATCGAAGCCGCGCCAGATTGATGATCGCGACTTCACCGCAGCCCGTAAATTGAGCCATGCCAGAGAAAATACCAGGCAGCAGCGCGACTGAAACCATCGCTGCCATTGCCACCCCGCCAGGGCGAGGTGGCATCGGTATCGTGCGCCTGTCAGGCCCCGGAGCAACAGCCATCGGTCGGGCCGTTGCCGGAAGGGCACTACGGCCCAGACACGCCCATTACGTCAATTTCCTCCAGTGCGCCGAGCCCTCTCCCAGGGTGATCGACCAGGGAATCGCCCTTTATTTCCCCGCGCCAAACTCATTTACCGGTGAAGATGTTATCGAACTGCAGGGCCATGGCGGCCCCGTGGTGATGGACTTGATACTGCGAGAGACCCTGAGACTCGGTGCGGTTCTCGCCCGACCAGGGCAGTTTTCGGAACGCGCTTTCCTGAACGACAAAATTGACCTCGCACAAGCCGAAGCGATAGCCGACCTGATCGAATGCAGTTCAGAGGAGGCCGCTCGCTCAGCGCTGCAATCCCTGCAAGGTGAGTTTTCACGAAGAATTTCCAGCCTGCTCGACTCCATGATTGCCCTGCGTGTGTACGTCGAAGCCGCTATCGACTTTCCGGAGGAGGAAATCGATTTCCTCGCCGACAGCAATGTCGGTGCCGATCTGGAGCAAATCGTACAATCCCTGGACGATACCCTGCTCGAGGCCAGGCAGGGCAGATTGTTACAGGAGGGGATGTCTGTGGTCATCGCCGGCAAACCCAATGCCGGTAAATCGAGCCTGCTCAACGCCCTCGCCCAGCGCGATACCGCTATCGTCAGCGATATCGCGGGGACTACCCGGGATGTACTGCGGGAACACATCCACATCGACGGCATGCCGCTACACATCATCGATACGGCGGGGCTGCATGAACAACCCGACCAGGTTGAGAAAATGGGTATTGAAAGAGCGTGGCAGGAAATTCGCGGAGCCGATCGCATCTTGCTGATCAGCGACAGCACCGCCACCACGGAAACCAATGCCGCCAGGCTATGGCCGGAATTTATCGATCAACTGGCCGACGCGAGTCATGTCACCCTGGTTCGCAACAAGTGCGATAGTTCCGGTCTGGCACCCGGTGTCGACCTGTGCGGCGCCAATGCCTGCGTTACCCTTTCAGCCAAGACCGGCCAGGGCATCGAGCAATTGAAGCGACACCTCAAAGACCTTATGGGTTACAGCGGGGGAGAGGGCAAATTCACCGCCCGCCGTCGCCACCTCGACGCGCTGGAGCGGGCCCGCGGTTTTCTACAGCAAGGACAACAGCAACTCGAGGTCGCCAGAGCGGGAGAATTGCTGGCGGATGACCTGTATCACGCACAGCGTGCACTCGGTGAAATTACCGGTGAGTTCCGTAGCGACGATTTACTCGGTCATATCTTCTCCAGCTTCTGCATCGGCAAGTAATCACAGCCAGGGCACAGCATACCAACCACCTGGACACAGCTAATCCACAGCTTTATTGTTTTTCTTCCCTATTAAAACCCGCCGGCCCACCGTGGTGGATAAAACCTGAATGAACAGTGTACAAACCAGGCAAAAAGGCCTTTGTCCCCGCATACAGGATTATTCATCCACATTGTCTACCGGCTAAAATGCAGCTTGTGCAGTACTGATCAACGGCTTTATCCGGCCCGCAAGCCGTTGAATTTATAAAGGTAAAGACGGTTATCCACCGAAACAGGGCCGCTATTCATTAATAATATCTTTATATATATATATTCTTTAATACATACATATATAAAAAACATATATTCAATACCAGACAGAAGACAGTGTTGTTCAGGGCTGAACAAGTTTTCACCAATCCTTTATAATGCGCGCCGTATTCCCTATTCGACAGGAACAGGACTTGGATTACCCGACCCGTTTTGACGTTATCGTTATTGGTGGTGGCCATGCCGGTACCGAGGCCGCGCTGGCTGCTGCGCGTGCGGGATCGAAAACCCTGTTGCTGAGCCACAATATTGAAACCCTGGGCCAGATGTCATGCAACCCGGCCATCGGCGGCATTGGCAAAAGTCATCTGGTAATGGAAGTGGACGCGCTGGGGGGTGCGATGGCCCTGGCGACAGACCTGGCTGGAATACAGTTCCGCGTACTCAATGTCAGCAAGGGCCCCGCGGTAAGGGCAACCCGGGTCCAGGCGGATCGAGCGCTCTACAAGGCGGCCATTCGCCGCATGCTCGAGAACCAGCCCGGTTTGTATTTGTTCCAGCAAGGGGTCGATGACCTGCTGTTGGAGGGAGACGCGATCAGGGGCGTGATTACCAGTACGGGGATACGTTTTTTTGCCGCCAGTGTGGTATTGACCGCCGGTACCTTTCTCGCCGGGAAGATACATATCGGCATGGACAATCACGCCGGGGGCCGCGCCGGTGACCTTCCGTCTACCTCCCTGGCGCGGCGCTTGCGTGAATTGCCGTTCCGGGTGGACCGACTGAAGACCGGTACACCGCCGAGAATAGATGCCAGGTCGGTGGTGTTTGACGACCTGGCCGAACAGTGGGGCGATACGCCTCGCCCCGTTATGTCCTATCTTGGAAGTGCAGGGCAACATCCCGAACAGCGCTGCTGCTGGATCACCCATACCAATGAACAAACCCACGACATCATTCGCGGCGGCCTCGACCGTTCGCCCCTGTACACCGGGGTGATCGAGGGTACAGGGCCTCGTTACTGCCCCTCCATCGAAGATAAAACCCAGCGCTTCGCGGATAAGAGCTCACACCAGATATTTATAGAGCCCGAGGGACTCAATACCCATGAGCTCTATCCCAACGGCATCTCGACCAGCTTGCCCTTTGATGTGCAATTGGCATTTGTGCGTTCCATCGTGGGCTTCGAGCAAGCACACATCACGCGTCCGGGTTACGCTATCGAGTACGATTTTTTTGATCCCCGGGACTTGAAGTACAGCCTTGAGACTCGCCTGGTCGAGGGTTTGTTTTTTGCCGGGCAAATCAACGGCACGACGGGTTATGAGGAGGCTGCAGCCCAGGGTCTGCTGGCAGGCATCAACGCTTCCCTCATGGCCCAAGGGAAAGATCCCTGGTGTCCACGGCGGGATGAAGCCTACCTCGGGGTATTGGTCGATGATCTCATTACCATGGGTACGCTCGAGCCCTACCGCATGTTCACCAGTCGGGCCGAGTACCGCCTCTCCCTGCGCCAGGACAACGCCGACCTGCGCCTGACAGAGAAGGGCCGAGAGCTGGGACTGGTGGATGATGTTCGCTGGCGTGTATTCAACGAGAAAAAGGCCGGGATCAAGCACTGTACGGCCTTGCTCGAGTCGAGTCGGGTACAGCCGGAGAGCCCCGCTGCGAACCGACTGGAACCGCTGCTGGATAAACCCATCAGCAGGGAGTATACGCTGATGGACCTGCTCAAGCGCCCGGGGATTGGCTTTGGCGACTGTCTCCCCGCCGAGAACCCTGACCCACGGGTCGCGGAGCAAGTGGAGATCGAGGCAAAATACAGTGGGTATATCCTGCGCCAGCGCGACGAGATCGAAAAAGCGCGGCAGCATGAAGCAACGGTCCTGCCGGAGGACTTCGATTACCACTCGGTGCAGGGCCTGTCCAACGAGGTTGTGCAGAAGCTTTCCCACGCCAGGCCGGAAACCCTGGCCCGGGCTGCCCGTGTTCCAGGTGTTACCCCGGCGGCCGTCTCCCTGCTGCTGATCACCCTGAAGAAGCGCGGCCTGCTCGACAAGCGCACTGCTTGACTGGCGTGGGCGACCCCTTGTCACGACATATCCGTCTCGGTTGCGACGAGATGGAATTGCCACTGAGCCAGTTACAGCTGGACGCCCTGTGCAACTATATAAAATTGTTAGACAAATGGAATCGCGCCTACAACCTCACCGCGATACGGGATCCACAGGCGATGGTGACGCATCATCTGCTGGATTCTCTATCGATTCGGCCCTGGATTGGCGGGGGTCGAGTGCTGGATGTTGGTACCGGAGCCGGCTTACCGGGAATCCCCCTGGCGATCACCTGCCCGGACACGGAGTTCTCGTTGCTCGACAGCAACGGCAAGAAAATTCGTTTCTTGCGGCAACTGGTGGCTGAACTCAAGCTGGAAAATGTGACACTTATCCAACAGCGAGCTCAACATCTGGTGGATAAGGCGGGTTTCGATATGGTATTGTCCAGAGCCTTCGCCAGCCTCGATGCCATGTTGGCCGGGACCGGGCACCTGGTTGCCGAGGGTGGCCAGTGGCTGGCAATGAAGGGCAAGTACCCGAGCGAGGAGTTGGCGAAATTGCCGGCAGACATAACATTACAGGCGGTGAGAGCTGTCGACGTACCCGGCCTCGATGCGCAGCGACACCTGGTATTTTTGCTCCGCCATAAGCCGGACACCGTAGATCGGGGAAAACAGCTTTGACCAGAATACTAGCCATTGCAAACCAGAAGGGCGGGGTGGGCAAAACCACCACCGCGATCAATCTTGCCGCGTCGCTGGCAGTCACCAAGCGCAAGGTTTTGTTGGTCGACCTGGACCCCCAGGGCAACGCGACAATGGGTGCCGGGGTAGACAAGAACGACCTGTCGCAAACCGTCTACGACGTACTGGTCGATGGTGTGTCCGTGGAGTCTGTAACCGTTCGCGGTGGCGAGGCGGGATTCGACGTGCTGCCGTCAAACGGTGACCTCACCGCCGCCGAGGTTCGCTTGTTGGAGCTGGATCACCGGGAGCAACGGCTCAAAAACGCCCTCGCCGGTATACCCGGCCGCTATGAGTACATCATTGTCGACTGCCCCCCGTCACTCAATATGCTGACACTGAACGGCCTGGTTGCTGCCAACGGGCTTATCATTCCGATGCAATGTGAATACTATGCGCTTGAGGGGCTGTCCGCACTGCTCGAGACGGTGGGGCAGATAAGCGCCTCGGTAAACCCCGACCTGGTGATCGAGGGCCTGGTTCGCACCATGTATGACCCTCGCAACAGCTTGACCCGGGATGTATCGATGCAATTGGCGACGCACTTCGGTGACAAGCTCTACCGCACCGTAATACCGAGAAATGTTCGTCTGGCCGAGGCTCCGTCCTATGGTTTGCCGGCGCTACACTACGACAAGCAGTCAAAGGGTGCGATGGCCTACCTGACCCTGGCCGGCGAGGTGCTGCGGCGGCAACAGGAAAGGGAACGGGGCGAACAAACAGAAGCAGAGGTGGAAACCAGCGATGAGGGGAGCGGTAATGTCAGCTAAAAAGAGAGGCCTTGGACGAGGCCTGGACGCGCTGTTGGCGGGCTCTTCGCCTGAAACAACCGCCGTGGCGGAGCCGGAAACCGTCGACAGTGGGGACAAGGGAGAGGTTCTCCGGCAACTGCCGCTGGATTTGATACAGCGGGGTAAATACCAGCCACGGCGGGATATGCATAGCGAGGCACTGGAGGAATTGGCGGAATCGATCCGCATGCAAGGGGTGTTGCAGCCGATCGTCGTGCGCCATATCGACGACAAACGGTTTGAAATTATTGCCGGCGAGCGCCGGTGGCGAGCAGCGCAGCTGGCCCAGTTGGATAACATTCCCGCCCTGGTCAGGGATGTGTCCGATGAATCCGCCATAGCCATGGCCCTGATCGAGAACATCCAGCGCGAGGATCTCAATGCCATGGAGGAGGCGGTGGCACTGGCACGGCTGCGGGATGAATTCGAGCTAAGCCAGCAGGAAGTCGCCAATGCCGTGGGAAAGTCTCGCGCAACAGTGGCCAACCTGCTGCGCCTGCTCAGCCTGCGTGAGGATGTCAAAATCCTCCTCGAGCACGGCGATATCGAGCTGGGCCACGCCAAGGCCCTGCTCGGTTTACCGGCCGAGCTACAGTCATCGGCGGCCGCCCAGGTGGTGTCCCGGGGTCTGTCAGTGCGCCAGGCGGAATCATTGGTGCGAAACTTGCTGGCGGCCCATAACAACCCGGCCTCCCCTGCCGGCACCGCAGTAGATCCCGATATCGTACGCCTGCAGACGGATCTCGGGGAGCGCGTCGGGGTACCCGTACTGATTCAGCACCGCGCCGGGGGCAAGGGCAGGCTGGTTTTCAAATACACCAGCCTGGACGAGCTGGAGGGGATACTGGAGCACATCAAATAAGCTGGCCAGATCCCCACTTGAGCCGATAAAGCAGTTGAACAGTACTCACAAAGCCCCTATAATCCGGCCCGCCTGCTATCGGTGGCCATTTTTACCGGCCCGTTGCCCGTTTACTTGTTCGACAACGTTGTTTGACAATACCGGCAAATGGTTAGCGGAATACTTGAAGTGAGCACGCTATGACCGCCCCCGACGATCAAACCCATCGTGGTGCCGGGGCAGTCAGGCCACCTGTCCATCGTGTGTTTGTCGCTCAATTCGCCCTGTTGTTGGTGATTTCGGGGGCTGTAGCGTTTTATCGGCAGGAGGTGGGAGTGTCCCTGCTGCTGGGGGGCTTTATTCATTTGCTTCCCGCCGTGTATTTTGCGCGGCAGGTGTTTAAATTTTCAGGGGCCAGGGCTGCGCACCGGGTTGCACAGTCTTTTTATCGCGGTGAACTGGGCAAGTATGTCCTTACCGCTCTGGGTTTTGCCCTGGTTTTCACCATGGTTGAAAACCTTAATCCCCTGGCCTTGTTTACAGGTTATGGGTTGATGCTGGTGTGCCATGCAGTTGGTGTTGCCTGGCTCTACCACTAACGACCAGACAAACGATCAGAAACCAGCGAGAGACGAGTTGATGTCAGGCGTAAGCTCTGCGGAATATATCAAGCATCACCTGGTAAATATGACCTACGGCAAGTTGCCGGCGGGTTACGCGCGAGTCGATAGCCACGGCGAGAGCCAGACCCTGGAGCAGGCGACCTGGACCCTGGCGCATAATCCGGAAGAGGCCAGTGCCATGGGCTTCAATGCCCTGCACCTCGATACCCTGGGCTGGTCCGTGGTAACCGGATTGATCTTCTGTACCCTGTTCTATCGTATGGCGAAAAAGGCCAGTAGCGACGTTCCCCACGGCATGTTGAATTTTGTCGAGATGGTGGTGGATTTTGTCGATACCACGGTCAAGGATATCTTTCACTACCGGAACAGCCTGATTGCGCCTATGGCCCTGACGATTTTTGTCTGGGTATTCCTGATGAACCTGATGGACCTGGTGCCCGTCGATTGGCTACCGGGCCTGGCGGGCAAAATAGCCGGTAACGAACACCTCTACTTCAAGGTAGTACCGACCACCGATGTCAATATCACCCTGGGCATGGCTTTCACCGTATTCGGCCTGATGATTTTCTTCAGTATCAAGGAAAAGGGCGTGATGGGCTTCGTCAAGGAGCTGACCCTTCACCCGTTCAATGCGCCCAAATGGTACGTCAATATCCTGCTGGTACCGATCAACCTGATTCTGGAAACCGTCTCCCTCATCGCCAAGCCGATCTCGCTGGGTCTGCGACTGTTTGGCAACCTCTATGCCGGGGAGATGATTTTTATCCTCATTGCCATCATGTTTGGCGCGGGTTGGGCACTGGGGCTGTTCGCCGGGGTGCTGCAATGGGCCTGGGCGGTATTTCACGTTCTGGTAATCACGCTTCAGGCGTTTGTGTTCATGGTCTTGACGGTTGTCTATATGGCCATGGCGCACGACGTCGAAGAGGAACACTGAGCAACATAAACTAAAGAACCACTGGTTGGAGATAACTATGGAACAAGGTCTTATCTATATCGCTGCCGCTCTGATGATCGGTCTTGGCGCACTGGGCACGGCTATCGGCTTCGGCTCCCTGGGTGGAAAACTGCTCGAGGGTTCAGCTCGTCAGCCGGAAATGGCTCCCATGCTGCAGGGAAAAATGTTCCTGATCGCGGGTCTGCTGGATGCGGTACCGATGATCGGTGTCGGCATGGCAATGTACTTGATGTTTGCCGCCTGATTGGATCCAGCAAGCCTTTTCATACCTAACGAGGTGTCAGCGTGAATATCAATGCGACCCTGATAGGTCAGTCCATCACATTTTTTATATTTGTGTGGTTCTGCCTTAAATTTATATGGCCGCCTATTCGCAATGCGATGGCAGAGCGCGAAGAGAAAATCGCCCATGGTCTGCAATCCGCAGACCGTGCCGAGCACGATTTGGAACTCGCCAGGGAGAAAGTTCTCCGGCAGTTGCACGATGCAAAGCACGAAGCAGCCGCGATCATCGAGCAAGCCAACAAGCGCTCCGCACAAATTGTCGATGAGGCCAAGGAACAGGCCCGTGAGGAAGGTGACCGCCTGAAGGTGGCCGCCCAGGCGGAGATCGAACAGGAAGTCAATCGCGCGCGGGAAAAACTTCGCAATCAGGTTGCGACCCTGGCGGTGGCGGGAGCAGAGAAGATTTTGCAGTCCTCCATCGATGTCAATATCCACAGTGAGCTGGTCGATAAACTGGCCGCTGAGCTCTAAACGGGGGTGACATGGCTGAACTATCGACTCTAGCACGACCCTATGCCAGGGCGGCTTTCGAATACGCACTGGCGGACAATGCCCTGGACAAGTGGTCCGGCATGCTGGCAATAGCTGCCGCAGTGTCGCAGCAGGAAAAAGTTGCCGACTTATTGGCCTCTCCTGATGTGACCTCTGCCGAGCTAGCCAGGGTGTTTAACTCCCTGCTAGGTGATGCGCTGGACGATCACGGTGACAACTTTATTTCGGCCCTGGCCGAAAATAAACGCTTGCCCCTGTTGCCCCAGATCAGTGAGCAGTTCGAAGAGTTAAAGTCGCAACAACAACAGGTGGTGGATGTTGCCGTGACCAGCGCTTACGAGCTGAATGAAAGTCAGCAACAGATGCTGGCCAGCAAGCTAAGCGAAACACTCAAGCAAGAGGTCCAGATGCATACCGAGGTGGATAAAGATCTACTCGGTGGGGTGCTGATACGCGCCGGCGATCTGGTAATAGACGGCTCAGTACGCGGCAAGCTCGCCAAGCTGGCCGAAGTAATGAATCAATAGTTTTTACACTGAGGAACCGGGCATGCAACAGCTCAATCCATCGGAAATTTCTGAGATTATCAAACAGCGCATCGATCAACTCGATGTCAGCAGTGAAGCCAGCAACGAGGGTACCGTGGTCTCTGTTACCGACGGTATTATTCGAATTCACGGACTCACCAATGTCATGTACGGTGAGATGATCGAGTTTGATGGCGGTATCTATGGCATGGCGCTCAACCTGGAGCGCGACTCCGTCGGCGCGGTAATCCTCGGTGATTACCTCAGCCTGGCCGAGGGCCAGACCTGCCGTTGTACCGGTCGTATTCTGGAAGTGCCGGTGGGGCCGGAGCTACAGGGGCGAGTCGTCGATGCGCTCGGCGTGCCTATTGACGGCAAGGGTCCTATCAACGCCGCGCTCACCGATGCGCTGGAAAAGGTAGCTCCCGGCGTAATCGAGCGCAAGTCAGTCGACCAGCCGGTACAGATTGGTTTGAAGGCTGTTGACGCCATGGTGCCCATAGGGCGTGGCCAGCGCGAATTGATTATCGGTGACCGGCAAATCGGCAAGACCGCGATAGCCGTTGACGCCATCATCAACCAGAAAGGCTCGGGCATTAAGTGCATCTATGTCGCCATAGGTCAAAAAGCCTCTTCCGTCGCCGCGATTGTGCGCAAGCTCGAAGAGCACGGCGCCATGGATCACACCATTATTGTAGCGGCTACCGCCTCCGACCCGGCCGCCATGCAGTACCTGGCGCCGTTTGCCGGTTGCACCATGGGTGAGTACTACCGCGATCGCGGTGAAGATGCTTTGATCATTTACGATGATTTGACCAAACAGGCTTGGGCTTATCGCCAGATTTCACTGCTGCTTCGCCGTCCTCCGGGCCGGGAAGCGTATCCGGGTGATGTTTTCTATCTTCACTCGCGCCTGCTCGAGCGCGCTGCGCGGGTCAACGTCGAGTATGTCGAGAAGTTCACCGATGGTAAGGTTAAAGGCAAGACCGGTTCACTGACTGCCTTGCCGATTATCGAAACCCAGGCCGGTGATGTTTCGGCGTTCGTACCGACCAATGTTATCTCCATCACCGATGGGCAGATATTCCTGGAATCAGACATGTTCAATGCCGGTGTTCGCCCGGCGATGAATGCCGGCATATCGGTATCCCGTGTCGGTGGCGCGGCCCAGACCAAAATCATGAAGAAGCTCTCTGGCGGAATTCGTACCGCGCTGGCCCAGTACCGGGAGCTAGCCGCATTCTCCCAGTTCGCCTCCGACCTCGATGCGGCAACCAAGGCGCAGCTGGATCACGGTGAGCGAGTCACAGAACTGATGAAGCAAAAGCAGTACTCGCCGATGAGTGTGTCCGAGATGGGACTGATGGTATATGCCGTCAACGAGGGCTTTTTACAGGACATCGAGGTGGCGAAAATCGGTGCGTTTGAATCCGCGTTGTTGTCTTTTGCCAACAGTGAGTACGGCGATACCATGAAGGCCATCGCTGAATCCGGTGACTGGAACGACGACTATGAAGCCGTGTTCAAGGAAGCCATCAAAAAATTCAAGTCGACCCAGACCTGGTAAATACCCCCGGGTATTCTCTCTGAACGACAGGCACGAGAAGAGATTATGGCAGGCGGAAAGGAAATACGTACCCAGATCGCCAGTATCGGGAGTACGCAAAAGATAACCAGCGCCATGGAAATGGTGGCGGCGAGTAAGATGCGCAAGGCACAGGAGCGTATGCAGTTGGGCAAGCCCTATGCCCAGCGCATTCGTTCCGTGGTCGGCCATCTCGCCAATGCGACCCCGGAATACCAGCACATGTATATGCTGGAGCGCCCGGTAAAGCGTGTGGGTTTTATTATCGTATCCACGGATCGCGGTTTGTGCGGCGGCCTCAACATGAACCTGTTCAAGGCTACCGTCAAGTCGATAAAAGAGTGGTCGGATCAGGGGGCTGAAATCGATTTTTGCCTCATAGGCGCCAAGGCGGCCGCCTTCTTCAAGAGCTATGGCGGCAACGTCGTCGCGGCGATTCGGGACCTCGGCGAAGACCCATCGTTGGCCGACCTGATCGGTGGCGTGAAAGTCATGATGGACGGCTTTACCGAGGGTAGCATCGATAAGCTGTTTCTGGTGAGCAACGAGTTCATCAACACCATGACCCAGAACCCGATGGTACAGCAGTTGCTTCCCTTGCAGGCGGCGGAAGAGCAGCAGATGAAGCACCACTGGGATTATATCTATGAGCCCGACGCCAAAGAGTTGCTGGACGGCCTGTTGGGCCGATACATCGAGTCACAGGTCTACCAGGCCGTGGTAGAAAACGGTGCGTGTGAACAAGCCGCGCGCATGGTCGCGATGAAAAGCGCCACCGATAATGCCGGCGACCTTATCGACGAACTGCAGCTCGCCTATAACAAGGCGCGACAGGCAGCGATTACCCAGGAGCTTTCCGAGATAGTCAGCGGGGCGGCGGCGATAAGCTAGTGCCCGGCCTCGCAGGGACGGTAAGCGGAAGGATTGGACGAGTTGTTGTAGTTCTCTGCCCCAGGCAGGATTCAACAATCAAAGAATTTAAACAGTATTTTGTTAAGAGGAAGCGGAAATGAGTAGCGGACGTATTGTGCAGATTATCGGTGCCGTTATCGATGTGGAGTTTCCCCGGGATTCGGTGCCACGGGTATACGAGGCGCTTTTTGTCAGCGAAAAAAACCTGACACTTGAGGTACAGCAGCAATTGGGCGATGGCGTGGTTCGTACGATTGCCATGGGTTCATCCGAGGGGGTGAGCCGTGGTTTGTCAGTAGAAAATACCAAGGCGCCGATATCCGTGCCGGTGGGTAACGAGACCCTCGGCCGCATCATGGATGTGCTGGGCAAGCCGATCGACGAGGCCGGCCCAATCGGCGAGCAGGATCGCATGCCGATTCACCGCAAGGCTCCAGCCTATGATGAACTGGCGGCGTCCGATGAATTGCTGGAAACCGGAATCAAGGTCATCGACCTGGTTTGTCCCTTCGCCAAGGGAGGTAAGGTTGGCTTGTTCGGCGGTGCCGGAGTCGGCAAGACCGTCAACATGATGGAGCTGATCAATAACATCGCCAAAGAGCACTCCGGCTTGTCCGTATTTGCCGGCGTCGGTGAACGTACCCGGGAGGGTAACGACTTCTACTACGAGATGAAGGAGTCCAACGTACTCGACAAAGTTGCCATGGTATACGGCCAGATGAACGAGCCCCCCGGCAACCGCCTGCGGGTGGCCTTGACCGGCCTGACCATGGCGGAAAAATTCCGCGATGAAGGTCGTGACGTACTGTTGTTTATCGATAATATCTATCGCTACACCCTCGCGGGTACCGAGGTATCGGCACTGCTGGGGCGTATGCCTTCCGCGGTGGGATACCAACCGACGCTGGCGGAAGAGATGGGTGTTCTGCAAGAGCGAATTACCTCGACCAAGGTGGGTTCCATCACTTCGGTTCAGGCGGTTTACGTTCCCGCGGATGACCTGACCGATCCCTCGCCGGCAACCACCTTTGCCCACCTGGATTCGACCGTGGTACTCAGCCGGGATATCGCCGCAAAAGGTATTTATCCCGCCGTGGACCCTCTCGACTCGACATCTCGCCAGCTTGATCCCCTGATCATCGGCCAGGAACACTACGATATTGCCCGTGGAGTGCAGACGGTGCTCCAGCGTTACAAGGAGCTCAAGGATATTATTGCCATCCTGGGTATGGATGAATTGTCCGAAGAGGATAAGCAAATCGTCGATCGCGCCCGTAAAATCGAGCGCTTTCTCTCCCAGCCCTTCCACGTCGCGGAGATCTTTACCGGCGCCCCGGGTAAGTACGTCTCCCTGAAGGAAACCATTGCCGGATTCAAGGGCATTCTGGCGGGCGAGTACGATCACTTGCCGGAACAGGCTTTCTATATGGTGGGCGGCATCGAAGAGGCGGTCGAGAAGGCGAAGAACCTGTAACGGGATTTTCGCGCAACAGAGGGTTTCACTATGACGATGACTATCCACTGCGATATTGCCAGTGCCGAGCGGGAAATCTTTTCCGGTCTGGCGGAGCTGGTTGTTGCAACCGGGTCTCTCGGTGACCTGGGCGTCAGTTACGGCCATGCACCGCTGTTGACCAGCCTTGTGCCGGGGCCGATTCGTATCGTCAAACAGGGTGGCGAAGAGGAAGTTTATTACGTATCCGGGGGGTTTCTCGAAGTCCAGCCCGGTATCGTCTCGATCCTCGCCGATACGGCTATCCGCGCCGATGATGTTGACGAGGCCGCCGCCATCGAAGCACAAAAACAGGTAGAGCAGGAACTTGCCAACCAGAGTGCGGATTTCGACTATACCCGAGCCGCGACTCGACTGGCTGAGGCCGCGGCACAATTGCGCACACTACAGAAAATCCGCAAAACGCTCGGCAAATAATCGTTCCACCATTTAGACTGGCCAATAAGGGTAGCGATTGCTACCCTTTTTTGTACAGGGACGTACTTATGCTGCGGGTTCATGGCGGGATCTCGTTCCGGACGGATCCCAAGCTCGTACGTCCCTGTACGAGATGAACTAGAGCAGTTTTGTATAAGGATATACTTATGTCGCGAGTTCACGGACGAACAGGAGCGGCGATTGTACAGGGCGGGATTAGCCTGCGGCAGATCCTTGATGCCTAAGTGTCACTTAGGCCCAGGATATTGCTCCAGGCAAATCCCAAGCGCCTGCATCAGGTCTTTTGGCCTGGAGATCGTTGTTAATTATAAAATCTGATGTTTGCTATTGGTAAGGGAGGCGCTTTTGCCCAGCGTTGAAGCCGTTATTCTCGCCGCGGGGCAAGGCACCCGCATGAAATCTTCCCTGCCCAAGGTGTTGCACCCGCTGGCCGGTAAGCCCCTATTGGCCCATGTGCTGGATGTAGCACGGGACGTCGGTGTGGTGCGGATGCATACGGTGGTCGGTCATGGTGCCGACCGGGTTAAGGAATACTTTTCCGACTGCGCGGATATCAGCTGGGTCGATCAAGTCGAGCAGTTGGGTACCGGTCACGCGGTCCTGCAGGCCATGCCGGCGGTGGACCCCGACTCCACGGTGCTGGTGCTGTACGGCGATGTCCCTTTGCTCAGCCCGCAGACGCTTCAATCCCTGATCGATGTGGTCTCCCCTGAAAGTATCGGCTTGCTAACCGTTAACCTGGAAGATCCCACGGGTTACGGCCGCATCCTGCGTGACCAGGATGGCCATGTGGTGGCCATTGTTGAAGAAAAAGATGCAACAGAAGAGCAGAAGCAGGTTCGGGAGGTCAATACCGGCATACTGGCGCTGCGAGCGGCCGATCTGAATCGTTGGTTGCCTGCGCTTTCCAATGACAATGCCCAGGGTGAGTACTACCTCACCGATGTCATCGCCATGGCCGCCGGAGCAGGGATGCGGGTCGAGAGCCGCCAGCCCTGTTACCCCCAGGAGGTCGAGGGAATCAATAGCCGCTCCCAGCTGGCAGGCATTGAACGTTGGTATCAGTTGCAACAGGCTGAACAGCTGATGGCCGGTGGTGTCACGCTGTATGATCCGGGCCGATTGGATATCCGGGGCAGCCTGGTGGCGGGCCAGGATGTCACACTGGACGTCAACATTGTGTTTGAAGGTGAGGTTCGCCTTGGTAGTGGCGTTAGTATCGGGCCGAATTGCGTCATTAGTAATGCGCTTATCGGTGACGGTGTAACCATCCATGCCAATTCAATTATCGAAGAGGCGGAGATACACGATAACGCTACTGTCGGCCCCTTTGCCCGGTTGCGGCCAGGTACCGTGCTCGAGCACGAGGCAAAAGTCGGAAATTTTGTCGAGATAAAAAAATCGCATATTGGCGTTGGTGCGAAAGTAAACCACCTGAGTTACATCGGCGATTCCGATGTCGGAGAGCGAGTCAATATCGGAGCCGGCACCATCACCTGTAACTACGATGGTGTCAATAAGCACAAAACTATTCTGGAGTCGGATGTTTTCGTCGGCTCTAACACATCACTCGTTGCGCCGGTAATAGTTGGAGCCGGTGCGACCATCGGCGCAGGATCCACCATTACCGGTAAGGTAGGCAAAGGGCAGTTGGCGATAGCAAGGGGCAAGCAGAGAAACCTCGATAGCTGGTCACGGCCGAAGAAAAACCCCCAATAAAGCAGGACTTTAATTCATGTGTGGAATCGTCGGTGCAGCGGCCAGAAGGCCGGTAGCGGGAATATTGATCGAGGGGCTCAGGCGGCTCGAGTATCGCGGCTACGATTCAGCCGGCCTGGCAGTACTTCAGAATGAGCATATCTCGGTATGCAAGGAGGTCGGAAAAGTCGCGGTGCTGGCCGATAGCGTGGAGGATTCCGAGTGGCCCGGGCACTGCGGTATTGCCCATACCCGTTGGGCGACACACGGCAAACCCTCGCAAATTAATGCCCACCCCCACGTATCCCACGAGCGATTGGCCCTGGTGCACAACGGCATTATCGAGAACCATGAAGCGCTGCGCACAGAACTGCAGGCAGATGGCTACGAATTTTTATCGGAAACGGATACCGAGGTCATCGTCCATTTGATCGACCGCCAGATGCAGTCGGGTCTGGGTTTACTGGAGGCGGTGCAAAGTGCGGTGCCTGCTCTGGATGGTGCTTTTGGTCTGGCGGTAGTCAGTTTACAGGAGCCGGACCAACTGGTGTGTGCCCGCTCTGGAAGCCCGCTGGTTATCGGCATAGGTATAGGCGAGCATTTTATTGCATCGGACCAACTGGCACTGCGCCAGGTTACCGACCGCTTCGTCTATCTGGAGGAGGGCGATTTTGCCAGGGTGACACCGGACAGCTATGAGATTCTGGATGCCGGGGGAAATCCGGTCGACCGTGAAGTCACCATGATCTCGGAAGCTGCAGATGCGGCGGATAAAGGCCGGTTTCGCCACTATATGCTCAAGGAAATCTACGAGCAGCCCGAGGCGATACGCAATAACCTGCGGGGTCGCCTCGGAAGTGACAAGATACGCGAGCAGGTGCTGGGTGTGGAGGCGCAACAAATACTCGACAGAACCCGGGCTGTGCAAATTGTCGCCTGTGGCACCAGTTACCATGCGGCGATGGTGGCAAAGTACTGGATAGAGGGCGTTGCCGGGGTGCCTTGCCGGGTGGAAGTCGCCAGCGAGTTTCGCTATCGCGAATTTGTGGTGGAAGACAACACCTTGCTGGTGACGATCTCCCAGTCCGGGGAAACCGCCGACACCCTCGCCGCCTTGCGCCTGGCCCACACCCTGGGCTACGCCTCGACAATGACTATCTGCAATGTCGCGCAGAGCTCCCTGGTCAGGGAGTCGGACCTGTCGCTGATGACGGAGGCAGGCCCGGAAATTGGCGTGGCGTCCACCAAGGCCTTTACCGCACAATTGACCGCCTTGATTTTTCTCACTGTCGCCCTGGGCCGTCGTCACAAACTGAGTGCGGAGGACGAAAAGAGCATCGTCCACAGCCTACACCTGTTGCCGACCATGGTGGAACAGGCGCTGACCCTGGATCCGCAGATCGAAACCGTTTCAGAGGCCTTCGCCGATAAGCACCACGCGTTGTTCCTGGGCCGGGGTGTGCAGTGGCCGGTCGCGATGGAGGGCGCGCTCAAGCTCAAGGAGATTTCCTATATCCATGCGGAGTCCTACCCCGCCGGCGAGCTCAAGCACGGCCCATTGGCCCTGGTGGATGCCGACATGCCGGTAGTCGCCGTTGCCCCCAATGACGAGCTGTTGGAGAAACTCAAGTCCAACCTCGAAGAGGTCCGCGCCCGCGGCGGCGAGCTATTCGTCTTTGCCGATGGCCAGGCCGGGTTCAGCAATGAAGAGGGCGTGACTGTTATATCCATCCCCCATGTGCCTGATATCATCGCCCCTATCGTCTATACCATCCCGCTCCAGCTACTGTCCTACCACGTGGCTGTCCTCAAGGGCACCGATGTCGACCAGCCCCGCAACCTCGCCAAATCGGTGACGGTGGAGTAAGCAGCCGGCCCGGCTCAATAGTCTCCCATCAGGCTTTTGAGGTGGGCCGTGACGCTGCGCGCGAGGGCGTGGAGGTGGTAGCCTCCCTCCAGTGTGGAAACCACCCGGCCCTTACAGTGCTTGTCGGCCAGTCGCATGATTTGCGTGGTAATCCAGGCGTAGTCAGCTTCCAGTAACCGGAACTGGGCCATCTCGTCCTCACGGTGGCCGTCGAAGCCGGCGGATACCAGGATCAGTTGGGGGGCAAAGTCATCCAGGGCCGCCAACCAGTTTTCCTCCACAGCGGTGCGGAATGTATTGCCGTCGGTTCCCGCGGGGAGCGGCAGGTTGAGGACGTTGGGTGCATCGCTATCGTATCCACTGTTGGGATAGAAGGGGTGCTGAAAGCTGGAACAGAACAGTACCTGCTCGTTACCGGAAAAGATGTTCTCGGTGCCGTTGCCGTGATGAACGTCGAAATCGACAATGGCGACCCGCTCCAGCTTGTGTTCGGCGAGGGCGTGGGCGGTGCCGACCGCGATATTATTGAAGAAACAAAAGCCCATTGCTTGCCCACGTACCGCGTGGTGGCCCGGCGGGCGCACCGCGCAAAACGCCTGTCCTGCCACGCCGCCCATCACCAGGTCGACGGCGAGGATAGAGGCACCGGCCGCATGCAGGGCGGCGTCCAGTGTGTAGGGGTTCATGGCCGTGTCCCCATCCAGCCAGACGAGACCCTCCCTGGGAGAGGCCTTGAAGATCGAATCGACGTAGCCGGCGTCGTGCACCCGTAATAATTGCTCGCGGGTCGCCTGGGGTGCGTCGTAGGACTGCATGACCATCATCAGGCCCGACGCGATAAGGCGGTCGTTGATGGCGTCCAGCCTGGCCGGTTGCTCGGGGTGGTGCTCTCCCATCGAGTGTCGGTTGCAAGTGGCATGGCTGATGTAGGCAAGTGTCATGGCAGGCTCCTGCTACTTCTGTCTTTTTTGTTAAAATCCCCAGGGCCGAGAATGTTTTGACTCGCCATGGCATCATCAGCGAGTATACAGAAAACCTGACCCGGATCTGCTCCATTTCAATGCTGCCTCAGCCTGGCGGGTAGAAGCCCATGCAAAATCACTATCTTTCGAAAGTATTTGAACCCGGCTCCATCGCGGTGGTTGGGGCGTCTGACCGGGAGCACAGCATCGGCGCGCAACTACTGAAGAATATCCAGGAGGGAGGCTTCAAGGGCGATGTATTTCCGGTCAATCCGGAATACGACACCCTCGCAGGTCTGCCCTGCTACGCCACGGTGCAGCGGATCGAACACAAGGTCGATCTGGCGGTGATTGTTTCCCCTGCTCCGCAGGTGGCCGGTGTGCTTCGAGAGTGTGGCGAGCATGGCGTAGCTGCCGCTATCGTGCTGTCGGCGGGTTTCGCAGAAGCCGGAAAGCGTGGCATATCCATGCAGAATGAAATCGTCGATATCGCTCGCACCTGGAATATTCGCTTGATCGGTCCTAACTGCCTCGGGGTGATTCGACCCCGGGTGGGACTGAATATGGCGGTAATGAGGAGCGCCGCCCGGTCGGGGCGGATCGCATTAGTGGCCCAGTCCGGCGCTTTTTGTAGCGCCCTGCTGGACTGGGGCAATAGTAACGGCTTCGGTTTTTCCGCCGTGGTCTCGCTGGGAGGAACCGCCGACGTCGGATTTGGGGATGTGCTGGATTACCTGGCGGTGGACCCGGCAACGGAAAGTATTCTGCTCTACGTCGAAGGTATCAATGATGCCCGTGGCTTTATCAGCGGCCTGCGTGTTGCGGCTCGCTTAAAACCGGTCATCGTCGTCAAGTCAGGCCGCAACGAAAGTACTACCCGGGGGGCTGTCTCTCACACCGGGGCGCGGGTCGGGGCCGATCATGTGTTCGACGCGGCCATCGAAAGGGCGGGCGCTGTACGGGTCAAATCAGTCAATGAACTGTTTGCCGCTGCTCGTTTGCTTGGTTCAGGCGCCCGGGTCGAGGGGCCGCGCCTGGCGATCGTAACCAATGGCGGTGGTCCGGGGGTGATGGCTGCCGATCGAGCGGCTGATCTGGAGATGCCGCTGGCCCGGCTCGGCCGTGACACTATCGACAAACTGACCGGAGTCTTGCCGGCGCACTGGTCCCATTCGGATCCGGTGGATATTCTCGGTGATGCTGACGCCGGGCGTTATGGCACGGCAACGGAAATCGTACTCGCAGATCCCGCTGTCGACGGCGTGCTGGTGATGCTGACCCCCCAGGGCTTAACCGACCCCGATAGCTGCGCCGAGGCGGTGATCGCGGCGGCCGCGCAATCCAGTAAGCCGGTGCTGGCTTGTTGGCTGGGAGCGGACCTGGTTAAAAAAGCCCGCGAGAGCTTTACCGCGGCAGGTATTGCGCATTTTAGCAGCCCCGAAGCCGGGGTCGGGGCATTCGGCTATCTGGCCAGCTACCGGACCAATCAGCAAGCCCTGTTACAGGCGCCGGCGCCGCTGTCACAGACCCGGGCCCCGGATATCGACAGTGCGCGACTCATCATCGAGAGCGCACTGGCGGAGCGGAGAAAAACATTGAGCAGTGTGGAAGCGAAGGCGGTGTTGAGTGCCTTTCGAATTCCGATCTCCCCCGCCATCAATGTGACCAGCGCCGCCGAGGCGCTGGTGGCAGCGCAGACCGTCGGTCTTCCCGTGGCCATGAAGATCAATTCACCCGATGTCTTTCGCAAAACCGATGTCGGTGGCGTGCGGCTCAATCTGCATGAGGCGCTGGCTGTACGTACGGCCTTTCGCGAAATCATGGATGACGTGGCGCGCAACCGACCGGAGGCCAGTCTCCAGGGGGTCACGGTGGAACCCATGTTGAATCGCCCCCACCGCCGGGAGCTGATGATTGGTTTGAGCCGGGACGCGGTATTCGGTCCGGTGATCAGCTTTGGCATCAGCGGTGTCGCCGTGGAGCTGTTTGCCGAAAACAGCGTGGCCCTGCCCCCCCTGAACGACTACCTGAGTCAGCGTTTGATCGACGGCACCCGTGCGGCCCGCTATCTCGGGCAGTTTCGCCACTTGCCGGCGGCCAATATGGAGCAGCTGCTGGAGGTGCTACAGCGGGTATCGGAGATTAGCTGCGAATTACCCGAGATCCAGCAGCTGGATATCAATCCCCTGATCGTCGATGAGCAGGGTGTGATCGCCACCGATGTTCGCATCGTGGTCGGCTCGCGCCATACCGGCACTGCGCGCTATGGCCATATGGCCATTCATCCCTATCCCCATGAACTGGTGTCCCAGTGGCAGCTGCCGGATGGCGCCGATGTGGTTGTCCGGCCCATTCGGCCGGAAGACGCTCGCATCGAACAGGCCTTCGT
>JAUXCW010000036.1 GCA_030618705.1 Gammaproteobacteria bacterium
CGCTGGAACCACCGGGCGTTCTTTCGGTATTCCAGGGATTGCGGCTGGGCCCGTACTCTTTGGATTCGGTAACCGGCATCAAGCCCAGCTCGGGAGAATTGGTTTTGCCAAAGGTCACCAAACCGGCTTGTCGGTAGCGCTGGACCAGGGTACTGTCGTGGTCCGCCACGTCCCCGCGCCACATTCCACTACCGTTTGACGTCGTGCTTCCGCGCATGGCAAGGTGTAAATCCTTTAACAGAAACGGCACCCCGCGGAAAGGTCCCTCCGGCAGTCCCGCTTTGATTGCTGCACGGGCCTCGTCGTAGTATTTATGCACGACCGCGTTGAGCTCACCGTTTAGTCGCTCGGTACGTATAATGGCTTGCTCCAGCAGTTCTTCCGCACTGACCTCCCCATTGCGCACCAGCTCAGCCAAACCCAGGCCGTCGTGATTTTCGTATTCTGCAAATGCCGTCATTGTCTTTTCCTTGTACAGGGTTTGCCACACACTGCCTGCTAATCATTAGCTGCGCAAGCTTTACATTCCCGCCCCACCTGGCAATAGTCAGGTTTTGCAATTGTTAAGGCAAAGTTTGATCTGAATTGTTGTTATGGGGATAAAAATACATTTATGCTTCCTGCTCCCTATGACCGGGGAAATCAGCGGGTAAAAGCATGATCTTCAAGCCGAAACGAGGTGAACTATGAAATTATGGCGTTTTTTGATGCCGTCCACGCTGGGATTTACTCTCAAGAATATAGCGAATACGGCCGTTGATAAGATAAAGGGGGCTCCGGCCCGGACCGTTCAGTCGGCAAACTATGTCGCACAATATGCCCGGCAGGGAGACCCGGGGGATGTGCTTCGCATTCTGGATAAATTTGCGACGGAAGAGCGCTGGTTAATGAGCGTCGGCCCCGAAAAAGGCCCATTGGTAGAGGAGCTGGCTGGCCGCCTGCCGGCAAATGCACGCATACTGGAACTGGGGGCGTACTGCGGTTACTCATCGATTTTGATCGCCCGTGCTTTCGGGCCGGATGCCAGTATAGTGTCTATCGAGATCGATGACGACTCGGTTGCCAGCTCCCGGGCAAACGTGGCACACGCAGGCTTGTCAGATCAAATCACGTTTGTACATGGCCCGTCCACCAGGATGATCGCCCAGTTGGAGGGAACATTCGACATGGTATTCCTGGATCACTGGAAGGATCTCTATACGCGTGATTTAAAGCTTATCGAAGAGCGCAAGCTGATTGCGCCGGGTAGCATTGTCGTTGCAGATAACGTCGGGGAGATTTTCGGACCCGATGTCTATTTGGATTATGTCCGTAACTGCGGTCATTACCAGTCCGAGAACCGGCCTGCGACCATCGAGTACACATCGGTGCCGGATGCGGTTGAAGTTTCCGTTTACACGCCCCAGCCGGAATGACGGACATTCCTCTTCGGCAACGTGGGCGAAGCCAGCGCCAGTTCAGCGACAAGTTTGTAGTCTTTATCGTGCCACGTTCACCGGGCTGGCGGCACTACCCTGAATTTGTCAGCGCAGAAAACTTCTGCTGCTGATAGTCCGCATCGCCAAAGCTGGTATTGATCATCATCAAACGCTTAAAATAATGCCCTACATCCAGCTCATCGGTAACACCCATGGCGCCGTGAAGTTGGATCGACTCTCCACCGATAAGCTTACCGATACGCCCTACCATCACCTTCAAGGCCAGGATGTTTTTTTCGATCTCGCGGGCATCGGCGCTCTGGTCATCCATACTGCATACCGCACGGTACAATAGCGATCGAGTTTGCTCGCAGCCCATAAACATATCGACCATACGGTGCTGTAAAGCCTGAAAAGAACCAATCGGCACAGCAAACTGCTCACGGGTTTTGGTGTACTCAACCGTGGTATCGTTGAGCTTTTGCATAATACCGACGGCCTCTGCGCTGATTGCCACAATTACCTCATTGATCACGTCCGTGATCAAACGGTAACCGTCGTCCAGTTCGCCGACGAGCTGATCTGCCGAAACGGCAACGTCATTGAATGTGATATTCGCCACCAACTGTCCATCCATCAGGCGATAAGCGGTTTTTTCAATTCCCGCCGCGCTCGCATCGAGCAGGAATAAACTTATCCCTTGCTGCTCACACTGCGCACCACTGGTCCGCGCCGATACGATCAATTTGTCCGCTGCCGCACCATTAAACACAACGGTCTTTTCGCCATTGATAGTGAAACCGCTACCATTACCAGCAGCTACAGTTTTTATATCGGCAAGTTCGTATCGACTCTGACGCTCGAGAAACGCAAACGCCCCCTGCAGTTCGCCCGCGATAATGGCACTGATGTTCGCCGCCTTCTGCTCTGCACTGCCGCCTTTGCCCAGCAAGCCACCAAACAATAATACCGTGGCAACAAAGGGCTCCACTACCAGGCCACTACCCAATTCTTCCATCACTACCATGGTATCGACAGCACTGCCGCCAAAACCACCGTGCTCTTCCTCGAAGGGAATCGACAGCCAGCCCAGCTCTGCAAAGGTCGCCCAATTTTCACGGCTAAAACCAATCTCGGAAGTGGCGGCCGCACAACGGGCGGTAAAATCGTAGCGGTCCTGCACAAAGCGCGCAATGCTCTCCTTGAGCATGGCTTGTTCTTCGGATAATTTAAAATTCATGATGCGCTACCTTCTGCTTAGAGGCCAAGAACAAATTTGGCAGTAATATTTTTTTGAACTTCATTAGAACCCCCGTAAATAGTGCTTGCTCGCCCGTACATATAGGCTCTGCGTGCTTCACTACCAAAGCTGTGGCCAATATCCCCCGACTCTCCAGCAATAACACCGCAGTAGTAACCCGCCACGTCGATACGTAATTGCTGTACGGACTGCTGCACTTCGGTACCCTTGATTTTCAGCAGCGACGACTCGACACCGGGGCCACTACCTTCCGCCATAGCCGCCAATACGCGCAACTCTGTGTATTCCAGCGCCATCAATTCGATTTCCACGCTAGACAAACGAGCCTGGAACGCCGGATCCTCAAGTAGCGCCCTGCCACCACTCACCTCCTGCCTGGCCAACTCGCGAATCTCTCCCAGGTGACGCCTGGAGTCTGCCACGCCCGCTATCGCCGTGCGTTCATGCGCTAACAACGCCTTGGCGTAGGTCCAGCCCTGGTCCTGTTCACCAATGCGATTTTCCACAGGTACCCGCACGTTATCGAACAGCACCTCGTTAAGGCTGTAAACACCATCGATGGTTTCAATTGGGTTCACGGTGATACCAGGGCTTTTCATGTCGATCAGTAAAAAGGTGATGCCGGCCTGTTTGCGCCCACTGCTGTCGGTGCGTACCAGACAAAAAATCCAGTCAGCATACTGCGCATACGTGGTCCAAATTTTAGCGCCATTCACCACGTACTCATCGCCATCCAACTCGGCTTTGGTTTTTAACGAAGCCAGGTCCGACCCGGCACCAGGCTCGGAATAACCCTGACACCACCAATCTTCACTTGATAAAATACGCGGTAGAAAGCGCTGTTTTTGCTCGTCGCTGCCATAAGTGTAGATGACCGGCGCGACCATTTTTAAAGCAAAGGGAGGTACATCAGGCGCCCCCGCCGTAGCACGCTCGGTTTCAAAAATAAAACTTTGTGTCGTAGTCCAATCGGTACCGCCGTACTCTACTGGCCAGCCAGGTGCCAACCAGCCCCGGGCATGCAGACGCTTTTGCCAGTCGATTATCGCCTGCATACCGGCCTGGGGATCCCTGAGGTGCGCCTCATGTTCATCCGTCCACGCGGTTTCTAAAAACGCGACCACCTCATCGCGGAAGGCCAGGTCTTCCGCCGAAAAATTTGTATCCACAATCTTTGTCCTCGCTTTATGCTACTGTTTAGGGCAGATGCGGCAGAGCCATATCGTGACTATAAACTGAATTAGTGTTTAATTTATATTGAACCATCATTCATTTCAACATATAGTTTGCATTATCCTTATCCATCATGGAAATGCCTGCCCGCAAGGATTTTCCTGACGCCAGGCGTATTTGAGGGAAACAATGACACAGGGTGATTCAAAAAACCCCGGCAGCAAGAACGCCGATGACCTTCCCGCAGACGGAACATTGTTGACTGCCCGGGGGGTTCGCAGCCGTACAGGACTGCTCTCCGCCGCGCGAAATCTGTTCAAGACCAAGGGCTACGCCAGCGTCACCATCGCCGATATCACAGGTAAGGCGGGGCGAACACCCGGCTCCTTCTACACCTATTTCAACAATAAGGAGGAGTTGCTGGAGCAGCTGGCAGAAGAATTCCAGACTGAGATCATCGCGCACATGTCTGCAATCGACACGGTGAACACCGAGCCCTACGAACTCATCCGGGAGCTCTGTGCAGTCTACTGGAAGCAAAGTCGAGACCACGCCGGAGAGCTTGGCGCAATGTTCCAGGCAGCCATGCTGGATGAGTATTTCAAGCAGCGTTGGCAGGAAATTCGCGCCGATGCGCGCAGAAAGATTGCGGCCGCCATCGTCGCCGCCCAAAAAACCGGCCTGGTGTCGGCGGAAATCCCGAACCCTGAAATCCTGGCGTCGGCTATCGGCTCCATGATGAGCTATTTCTGTTACACCTGGTTGATCGACGGTGGAGACCCGGACTGCCCGGCACTAACGGACGAGATCGCTATCGATACCATGACACGGGTTTTTTACCGGGCTGTATTCGCGGCACCCGAGCCCGGCAACGACAAGGGCCAGATGGATACGGAGAGCTCACTGGAATAAGAGTCATATACCGGCCCGGCGGCGTCACACCTCCATGGAGTAAACAGGAGCGGGTGGAGCGAAACCTTCCGGGAACCGCCCGTTAATCCCTTGAACGGCTTATCATTTTGCCTTCCCGCTACCCGGGATTGGCGTATCGTAGATGCTGCAATCCGGCCCATTGACGCATCTGCAATACCCTTGACGCGGCCTGCAAATTGTTCGACTATCTACGCAAAACTCATATACCCAGACTACGGTGGGCGATTCACCACCCACAATCACAGAATTCAGCAGGCGACCAATGAGTATAAAGGATATTGTAGCCACCCTGGCGGAAGTTCCCTCCCTGATGCGGCTAACCAAAGAGGCGAAGCCACGCCCGTTGTCCACCAAAGACTGTTTCGCGGCGCGGGCTGAGGCCACCGCCGGCCGGTTTGGCGAACGCACCGCGCTCATCTTTGAAGGCCAGACATGTACCTGGCGTGAGCTCAACGAGCGGGCAAATCGCTATGTCGGCGCCTTCAAGGAACTGGGCCTGGTGCGCGGGGATGTCGTCAGCATCATCATGGAAAACCGCATAGAGTTTGTCGTCACCATTGTCGCTCTTAATAAACTGGGCGTGACCGCCGCCCTGATCAATACCAACCTGACCGGCCAGCCCCTGATCCACTGCATCAGTATCACCGGGTCCAGGATGTGCATCTTCGGCGAGGAATTGACGGCTGCCCTCGACAATGTGAAAGCCGACCCGGCGCTGGAGGGTTTTGATAACTACCTGTTCGTACCGGATGCGGGTCTCGACTCCTGCCCCACCTGGGCCAGCGACCTTGAAAAAGACGCCGCAGACAAGGACATCGGGAACCCGCCGGACACAGGCAAGTCCACGCTGGGCGATATCGCACTGTATATCTTTACCTCCGGAACCACCGGACTGCCCAAGGCATCTGTACTCTCCAACCGCCGCTACCTGCAGGCCGCAGCGATGTCCGCTATCGGCAGCCTCCAGTGCGACGAGAACGACTGCATTTATTTATGCCTGCCCTTGTACCACGGTACCGGCCTGTTTATCGGCCTGGGTCCAGCATTTTTGACCGGCGCCAGTGTATTTATTCGCCGCAAGTTTTCCGCCAGCAACTTCCTCAGTGAAATTCGCGCGAATAACGTCACCTGTTTCGTTTACATCGGTGAGTTGTGTCGCTATCTGCTCAATACACCGAGGCAAAAGGACGATGCCAAAAACCCACTGCGCACAATGACAGGTAACGGCTTGCGACCCGACGTCTGGCATGAATTTAAACAACGCTTTGGTATTCAGCGGGTCGCGGAGTTCTATGGCGCCAGCGAGGGCAATGTCGTCTTCATAAACATGTTCAATAAGGACTGCACCATAGGGGCAACCGGCATCCCCCACGCCCTGGTAAAGTACGATATTGACGCCGATGAAATACTCCGCGACAACAAGGGCTATTGCATCAAGGTTGCCAAGGGTGAACCCGGGCTACTGCTCGGGGAAATCACTGAGAACACAGCGTTCGAGGGCTATACCAACAGCGAGGATACAGAGAAAAAAATTCTGCGCGATGTGTTCAAGAAGGGTGACGCCTGGTTCAATACCGGTGACCTGCTGAAAACCGTGGACGTGGGCTTTGCCCTTGGCCTCCCACACTACCAATTTGTCGACCGGGTAGGCGACACTTACCGCTGGAAGTCTGAGAACGTATCAACCAACGAGGTGGGCGAGAGCATCAACAATCACTCTCAAGTGGCTTTTTGCAACGTCTACGGTGTAGACGTACCCGGGGCCGAGGGTCGGGCCGGCATGGCATCCATCATGCTGACGGAGGACGCCGACAAGCTCGATCTGGACAGTTTCTCCGCACACGTCAATGCGCAACTTCCGAAATATGCGCGTCCTGTCTTCCTGCGCATACTGTCGGAAATAGATACCACGGGCACCTTCAAGATGGTGAAAGGCGAGTTGCGCAAGCAAGCCTACGATCTCGAGCAGGTCAGCGACCCGCTGTTTGTAATGAAGCCCGGCTCAAGCAATTATGAGCCACTGGATAGCGAATTTTTCGCGATAATCCGCGCGGGCGAAGCCGGCTATTGAGCAGGGCCTGGACACTTTGATTTCTGGCTGCGCTCTCCATAGGCCCTGGCCCAGGGAGTAGCCGTGAGGCCGTGAGCAATAATGCTGAGAATTATCGTGCAGGCCACAACCATGGTAATCAATTCACTATTCGGTAAGCCGCTTGATAGCACAATCACGGCGAATACTATGCTGGCCAGACCGCGCGGACCAAACCAGCCAACAAACAATTTTCCCTCGGTGCTGATGCCGCTACCGGTGAGCGCAATATAGACAGGCAGTATTCTTATCACCGTCAAACTCAATACAGAATAGAATAACACGTCCCAACTGAGCTTATCGATCACACTGCCGACCACTGCCGCGCCGAATATTACCCAGGTAATCAGCGCCATTGTGTCCCCGGTGCCCTCCGCCGCCCGCAGAAACTTGTTTCGCATACCATGCTCGAGAATGCCGAACAGCAGACCAGCACTGAACGCTGCGATAAACCCGCTGCCACCCAGGTACTGGGCCAGGGTAAAACAAGCCAGCGCCAGCGCGACCACCGGGACCTGGATCCAGGTAGGTGTCAGCCAATTTCGTTTCCATGCAACTTTCAACAACTGGACGGTAATGAATGTCAGCAGCAAACCGACAGCGAGGCCTATACCGATCTCCTCGATAACCAGCTTTACGGCAAACCCCCAGGGAGCGGCCTCACTGACTTTACCCAGGGCCAGCGCGATGCACACAAACAGAATCGGCACACAGATACCGTCGTTCAGGCCGCTCTCTACATTCAATGCCTGGCGAATCTCGTCTGGCACTGACTCGTTAGTGATTACCGGCTTGCCAAGCGCCGCATCAGTAGGAGCGAGCATGATGGCAACCAGGGCAACGGCAAATAAGGACGCACCGCCGAAGACCAGCACGCCCAGGCCGAAACCGAGCAGGATGGTCAAGGGTAAGCCGATCAATAACAATCGTGTCGGTATCCCCGAGGTCCTTTTCAGCACGCCTATATCGGCACCGGCGGCGTCGGTAAACAGTATCAGTGCCAGGGTGACCTCGGCCAGGCTGCGAATGACCTCCTGATCTGTTTTCCAGGAGAGCAAATCAAACCCCACCGGGCCGATAAGCAAACCGAAACCGGTGAACACGATCGGCCCGCTGATCCAGGCCCGCTCAACGGCACCGGCAATCGAGCTGTAAACAAGAATGAACAGGGCCAGCAGGGCCAGGTTTTCATACATCCGATTGTTCCTCGTGTTCAGAGGCTGACAAGCGCCAGGAATGCAAAGTTCGCCAGGCGGAGTGTGCGATGGCTTTTATCCTTTAGCTTCGTGGCAACGAGAAACGCCACAATACACTGGAACATATACGTTGTTTCGCGGGATACACGTCACCGAGGTAACGGGAGATTTCGAAGCCCCTGCGCTGGAATGACGAAACTACGTGTTTCCGGCTCCGGATGCGCACTAGTCAGTACTCGTCCGGAAGGCCGGCCCCTCCTGCGACAATAATCCCGGGATACGCCGCATCCGGTCAAATCAAACTGCAAAAAACGCCTTGAGCCCGCTGAGCAAAAACTGCACACCCATCGCCAATACGATCAAGCCCATAAACCGCGTGAGGACATCATGCATCAGGCCTTGCTTCTTATCGCCTGTGGAACGCGAACTGAGCACCATCACCAGCCAGGTGATCGCCAGGGCAACGGCTACCGCCACCAGCACTGTAACCGGCAGCTGGCTCCCGGAGTGTGCAACCGACAAGGTGATGACACCGGTGATGGTCCCTGGACTGGCCGCGAACAGAATCAAGGGAGTGAGAGACTGCGAACCGCTGTGGCCCGTGGTCGGCGAAGCGGCGCCACTGAGCATATGGAACCCCATCCAGCCAAGCACCATGCCTCCCGCCGCCTGAAACGCGTCGAGTGAAATACCGAAGGCCTTAAGCAGGTAGGCTCCACCGACTGCCGCGAGCCATAGAATTACCATAATGGCCAGCGTGGCCTGGGTTGCCGATGCGATCTGTGCCGCCCTGGGTTTCGCGGAAACGGCCTGTGAAAATAACAAGCCGCAGATTACCGGATTAACCAGTGACAGTATGGTAATGACACCCTGGATATACTGATCCATTTGCCGGCACCTTCAGCTGTCGGGATGGTTGCGTTGTTTTAGCTCCCTGGAATGCTTGCTGGTGATTTGCGACTCAAGTTTTTTCCGCGTTTTATCGATTGCCTCGAGCGCCTTCCAGGCGGTATCCGAGGCGTCAAAATGGTGCCCCCCTCCCCATATCTCGACGCTCACCTTGGTCTGCTCATTGGGCCCGCCCTCCCATGCCACGGCCACATGGCCTTGATCGAGGCTGTTCATAAACTCGTCGAGGCTACCGATGCGATCGGTTATACGACTCCGCAGATCATCATCGAGCTCATACTGCACACTGTCAATTTCCAACTTGATCATTTTCTACTCTCCTCATTTGCCACATTAATTCCCACTTTGTATTCTACAGCTGCGCATCATCCGGGACTATTGCCAGTGTGCCAGCGGTTAGCAGCCATGATGTTCTTCTCGATGCTCTCGGCGACGGCCTCCGAAAGTGCCTCGCTCTCAAGTAGCCACCCCATCTCGGAATTCAGGTTGACCGAACGCAGCGACCCTGTGTTGACTTGCAATTGATTGATCTTGCGTAATGGCAGCGTGATAAGCGACCAATTTCGACAGACATTATCTATCATATGCACAAGGTTTCACTATGCAATTTACGCAAACAATCACCTGTTACCCTTAATTCATCGCAAACTTCGCAGCGATAAATTTGCCTCCGCCAGCGGCTTGAACCGCACCAATTTTACAGGCACCATGGTATTTACTTTATACTCTAGCGGGCTAAGCTGATGTCTCCCACAGGCACTACAGGCCGTATCGATATTCGCGATGCGGTTGCACAGGAAGGAGTCGACACCACAGCATGTGAGAGGATGTCGAGATGACCGTGCACGATGGCGGATCCGCTCCGCTGGAAAAGCGACGCGGCGACCCCGAACGGATACTGACATTGACCGACGGTGTGTTCGCCATCATTCTCACAATCCTTGTGCTCGAACTCGAGGCTCCAAACCTGTCGTCAGGCCAGTCACTATTGTCGTCCCTCGAAGAGATGCTCCCGACCTTCGCGGCCTTCGTCATCAGCTTTATGTTGGTCGGCATGTATTGGGTGGGCCATCGCGACATGTTCCTCAATGTCCGCCTGGTCAACCGCGACGTGATATGGCTAAACCTCCTCTTCCTGCTCCCGGTGGCGTTGATCCCTTTCGCCGCCTCCGTACTTGGCGATTACCCGTCACGGGCGGCAGCCCTTCACTTCTACGGGGCCGTCCTCATCGTTGCCGCATTAATGCGGACGGGTCTTTACTGGTACCTGGCGCGTCATCCCGGTCTTCTGTGGGAACCGTTTTCCACGAAGTCCCGCCGCTTCGGCTTGTGGGTCGCTGCGGGGCCTCTTGCCGTGTACACGACCGCGATCCTGCTCGCCGAATCCCTTCCCCGCTTGAGCCTTCTGCTCTATGCTGCGCTGCCAGTGCTCTACTTTATGCTGATCACCTTCCTGCGGTCCGACAGCCGGACCCGCAGCGAGGCCGACGATTTTTCGTAACGGCAGCCCCTGACGCACCGCGCAACTCTATCTGGATATTGGCAGCCATGTTATTGGCGTAAGCGATTGGGCATAAGTGGTTGTCAAATGAATTTGGCCCGCAGGGAAAGATCGAATGCTGGTAGCCGAATGAATTCGGCCCCGCAGCGCTCGTAGCTTATTCGGCCTAAAGCATCCCGTCGATAGGCAATACTCGCATCATATTCACGCTCAATCTCTTCCAGAAACTTGTGTAAGGTTCCTTATCAAATACAACTGTCTTGCCCTGCTCTATTCCCGTCCACTGCAAAGAATCGTCGATTAGCTCTACTCTGAACGCCACGTCATCGATGTGATCAACAAAATGCTGTGACGAACGCGCCGCGATCTCAGGGTCCTCGAACACGATGCCGATTTCAGTATTGATATTTAAAGACCGCTGGTCGAAGTTAAACGAACCGACGAACATCACGTTTTTGTCCATCGCCATGGTCTTGGCATGCAGGCTGGATTTGCTCAGGCCGGGAAGCCAGGTAAACAGTTTTTCTTCAGCCTTTTTAAGCTGCTCATTCAGCTCATATAATTCCACGCCACAACGCAGCAGTTGTTTTCTATGTCGCATGTAGCCGGCGTGAACCGCGGCTACATCATTGGAGGCCAGTGAGTTGGTGAGGATTCTTACCCGTACTCCTTGTTCACTCAGCTTGCAGATGGCATCGGCACCCTGTTGACCGGGCACGAAGTAAGGTGATACCAGGATGTATTCCTCCTTCGCCTGTTGAATATAGGGCGCCAACTGGGAGATGAGCAATTCTTGCTTCCAATCAGCATCAACTTTGGTCATTTTCTCGGCCGAGTCATGAATAATTTTGGCTTCCGAGAAGCTGAAACTAACTGTTTTATCTCTCAGTGCCTTGGCAAATGGGGATTGATCGACAGCATCGCGATAGGCCGTTGTCTGTGGTTGCTGATAGAATTGCTCCAGCTCAGCGCGCAAGTTATCCAGAGCGCCTGATGGCACGGTTTCCTGTTTGACTCCCGCGATCAATGTTGAGATTGGATAGGAATGCCTGTTGTTCCAGTATTGATCGAATTCAGCGGATACCTCCGGCACAACCGGCCCGATTGACATGGCGTCGAGATCAGCAAATGCGAGGCTCTTATCCGCGTCAAAGTACTCATCACCGATGTTGCGGCCGCCGACAATCGTCGCCTGGTTGTCCACCGTGTAGGTCTTGCTGTGCATACGGTGATTGACCCGCTTCAACGCGGTGATGAACTGGAGATTTTTCGAATGTCCGCGCACAAAGGGGTTATACAGCCTAACCTCCATACTGGGGTGCGTGTCCAGAGCGGACCAGACATCATCAGCCTCTTCGCCGTACATGTCGTCGATCAGTATACGTACCCGAACGCCCCGGTCGGCGGCCTCGAGTAGCTCCCTGATCAACAGCCTGCCAACGGTATCCTGGTGAAACATGTAGTACTGCACGTCGATACTACGCTCGGCCAGGCGTGCCAGCACCGCACGCCCTACATAGGCATCGAGCCCGTTACCCAGCAGGAATACGCCGGATTGATCCGGGTGCGCCTCTGTCAGCGGCTTGAACGCCTTGCCAAGATTGCTGTCGTCACCATCGCCGATTACACGGGATGTGACCCTCTGGCTATTATCCGGCAGCTTGGCGCAAGCACCCATAAAAAGCAGCGACAACATCGAAACCAAGCCCAGTAGAATTTTGTATCGCTTGCTCATTGTCAGCCTCCAACAGGAATTCCCATCCATGTATCTAATCAGCAGATACCAGCAAAAGCAAGACTACTTCTTTATCTCTTGTGCCGTGGGCTCCGGATGTCGTCAACGGCCCCCAACACAAGGCCAGGGTATCGATCAAATAGCGACGAACCCATCGCTGTATAATAAGCAGGCTCGATGCTTTATCCTATATTACTAGCTACTACAATACCGAACGCACCCAGCCTGACAGGGACAAGCAAAGGAACGATAAAAATGCTCATATTCCTTCATATAGTCATTGAGATAGCTCTGGTCATTCGCGTGCTGCTGCGCCCTCACCGGGATCCGGCCTCGCGAGTTGCCTGGATTGTGGTGATCGTGGCCTTGCCGGTCGTCGGCATCATTGCTTATCTGCTGCTGGGCGAAACCAATATCGGCCGCAAGCGTGTCACGCGCATGAAAACTATCATGGCCGCCATGCCGCAGGTAAACGAAATCCCTGGCTGGGACGCAAAAAACGTGACGCCAGAATTACAAGAGCACCAAAGAGCGCTGTTCCGGGTGGGAAAATCGATCAGCGGATATGATCCTGTCGGCGGCAATCAGGCGCAGCTGATGGCTGATTCAAATGTTGCCATTGATACCATGGTCGCGGATATCGACACCGCCACCGACCATGTACACCTGCTCTTCTATATCTGGATGCCTGACAACAATGGCGGCAAAATGGCCGATGCACTCAAGCGTGCCGTGGCGCGTGGTGTTACCTGCCGTGCGATGGTCGATGACATCGGCTCTCACCTGCTAATCCAATCCGAGCTATGGAAAGACATGGAGGCCTCCGGGGTAAACCTGTGCCGCGTGCTGCAGGTGGGTAATCCGCTCATGCGAATTTTCAATGGCCGGATCGACCTGCGCAACCACCGCAAGATTCTTGTCATCGACAACAGGATTACCTATTGCGGAAGCCAAAACTGCGCGGATCCCGAATTTTTGACCAAGGCAAAATACGCCCCCTGGGTGGATGCGGTCATGCGCTTCACCGGCCCTGTCGTGCGCCAGAACCAGCACGTTTTCGCCAGTGACTGGATGGCCTATAACAATGAGGACATCCGCGAAACCCTGCTGCAACCCCTGGTGCCCCCGGAACCCGGATTTGCGGCACAAGTTATCGCCAGCGGCCCAAGCGCTCGCTATTCGGCCGTGCCCGAGACATTCGAAACCCTGATATACAGCGCCGAGCGTGAGCTTTTCATCACCACGCCCTATTATGTGCCGGTCAGCTCGCTACAGGCTGCTATCTGCGCCGCCGCCAACCGGGGCGTCAATACATCAATTATATTTCCGGCCCGCAACGATGACTTCGCCGTCGGCGCAACCAGCAAGAGTTACTACGAGGATCTGCTCGATGCGGGCGTAAAGATTTACGAATACCAGGCCGGTATACTGCATGCCAAAACCATGACTGTGGACGGCGAGATCACGCTGATTGGTTCGGCCAATATGGACCGCCGCAGTTTCGAGCTGAATTACGAGAACAATATTTTGCTCTGTGACGAGAACGTAACCGCGGCGATGCGCGACCGCCAACAAGAATACCTGGCCGACTGCCTGGAGATCACCGCGCAAGAGGTTGCCCAGTGGCCCTGGACCAAACGGCTGTGGAACAACGTCCTCGCCATCGTCGGCCCTATTCTCTGAACCGCCACAGCGCAGCGGTGATTCTCCACGGGGTATCGACCGTAGCAAGCCCGCCTGTACGGTTGACCTGATTATGTACCAGCATAACTTCCTCGCCCGGACAGACTAAATCGGAATACAGGGTCAGGGGTTGCTATTTTCCGGCAGGGCTTTGACCAGGTCTGCCAAAGTCTCTCCTCCCAGCGCGCCCCGCGCCCCGGCCTCAACTTTCTCAAACAATTGTTTTACACCTTCCTCCCAGCGGGGATTGTTTCCGTAATTCTGGCCGGCCCGGTTCACCGCATCGACAATATCCGCCAGCAGGATGTGGTCACTGGCCCGCCCCGGCAAGTAGTAAGTCGTCTGCCCACTTGTCGTTTCAATCAGCAGTCCCGCCGCAAGTAAATCCTGCAACACCAGCTCGCTGACTTCCCCGGGGATATTCAGCTCGCGGCGCAGGCTGCCTCCATTCCAGCGAACATCTCCCTTCTCGTAGTCCCGGGCAATATAAAGCATTGTATGCATGGCCACCCGCTCCCGGATGCGCGCACTGGGGCGCAGGCTTCCCCGCGCCAATAGCATTTGGTCGGGGTTTTGTACGTAGTAGGCGATGTTAGCGCCCATCAGCACGAACAGCCAATTCAGATTGAGCCAGATCAGGAACAATATGAGCACAGCGAAACCGGAGTAAATCGCCGTGTATTTCGACGAGGAAGCGACGAAGCTGGTAAAGCCCCAACCGGCGACCAACCAGAGTATCGCAGCGACCAGCGCCCCTGCTGCAGCGGCAGACCATTTAACGCGCACATTGGGGATAAACGCATAAAGAAAGGTGAACATGCCAAACACGATCAACTTGGGGGAAAAACGCAGTAGCCCCACCAGCAGCGCATTCAAGGAATTCATTTCCTTGAATTGCAGTACGAGATCCGATTCCTGTACCGCCGTGGCAATTCCTGCGGCCGACACCGCCAGTATGGGCCCGACCAGAATCACACTCAAGTAGTCGCGAAATCGCTCGACGAGCCCCCTGCCCCGATTGACATGCCAGATATAATTAAACGAGTCCTCGACTTTTTTAACCAGCGACACCACGGTAAATATCAGCACCAGTAAACCCGCCGAACCGAGCACCGCGACGTTCATATTCTCGACGAAGGTCAGAATATTAACACCTATCTCCTGCCCACTTGCGCCCATCGGCGCGAGGAAATCCTGCAGGACGGGCTCGAGAAAATTGTGTACGCCAAAACCCTTGAGTACCGAAAAGCTGAACGCCAGCATCGGCACCATGGACAGAAGCGAGGAGAAGGAAAGGCTCATCGAGCGCAATGCCAGCTGCCCCGAGGCGAGATCCCTGAGCACGGCATAAACTGCCCGAAGTAGTAGTTGGGCATGAACCCTGAGGCGGGACTGCCCCACCAGGTCAGCGGTCAACAGCTGTTTGACGGCTTCGATAAATCGCATCGCTCGAAGTGCTCTCCTGTTAGCTGGCCAATATCGCCAGATCTTTGAGGTTAGTTTTTGGGAACAATAATAGCAGCCTGCCCTTCGGTAGCCGACCCCGGGTTCAGGGTTTGGACTCCGGAAGCACACCCTCCGGAACATTATAGGCCCAGCTATGCTCCTCGACACGTTCACAGATACGCCAGCCATCGCTGGTGCGCACGTATTTATCGAGATAGAACAAACCCAGGAACATCATCTGCGGCGCCTTGTCCGGCACCGGCATCCCCATCGGGTTAAAACACATGACCCGCCCGCTGGCGCTATCTCCATTGAGCTTGATATGCAGGTTGGTAACCATATGATAATAATCATCAAACATGGGCAGGGTATCCTGCAGGAACTTTTTCACCTCGGGATAACTCCCCACCGCTCCACCCATGGCGGAATAATCGATATGCGCATCCGGGGTAAACACCGCGTCCAGCCGATCGAAGTCTTTCTGGTCGATGGCCTCTGAGTACTCATAGGCCAATTCCTGTATTTCCAGCTTGTCGGACAATTCTTCTAACGAATACTTCATAACGGGATTCCTCTATTGGGCCCCAGTGGCCCTTGACGGGGGTATTGTCGCCGCCGGGACGCCGGGCAAGGGCTGTTATTAAACACTGTCCCGGCTGATAAGCAGCCATAAACCCCACTTGCCGGCGCGCCTTTCAATCTAATAGTATTTCATAGATGAATGGCACTTACTTAAGAGCAAAGCAGACAAAACGATGCATTTATATTATTGCAGTTGGGCAAGGAACCGGGGCTCCCAGCGCAGGACTCGCCGTGAATACGTCCATGTAGGCTCGGGCGCCGGGTCCAACCGGCGCACGGTCCTGCTCTGGAACCCCCGGTTCCTCCGTCAATATCCCTTAAGTAAGTGCCATTAATTTCATAGATATAATCTCTATCTATATTTTTTTATTACTTTTTATCAAGTTTAAATACCCTGAGAGCGTTCTCCCGCAGGAATTTCGGCCAGACCTCGTCGCGCAGCGGCACAGCGGGCATCTCCGCGAAGATTCGCTCCAGGGACAGCCCCATGGGGAAATAGCCGGCGTACATTACCTGGTCGCTGCCCCGAGTGTTGGCAAAGTGAATAATATCTTCCGGGTAGTGTCGCGGCGCAAAGGCACTGGTCATATAGTGCAGGTTGGGATACTTGAGCATAAGCTTGCAGGCCAGCCCGGTCCACGGCTCACAGCCGTGGCGGGTGACGATTTTGAGTTCAGGAAAAAACCAGCATATCTCGTCCAGCAATTCGACCTGCTGCGGCCCCATCGGCAAGCGCGGCCCCGGCACGCCCATACAGGGACAAAAAGGAATATCGAGGTCGATCAGCGTAGCGTAAATGGGATACCACTTCTTGTCGTTGACCGGCACCTGGGGACACAGCCCGGAGGGAAAGCCGGACACCGCCTTTATATTGAACTCCTTCGCCAGCCGCCGAATTTTACGCACCTCATCCATCGCGCCGTTGGGGTTGGCTTCGTAGCTGGCAATAAAACGATCCGGGTAACGCTGTAAGGCCTCCCTGGCCACCTCCATATGGTCATCGACAGATAACATCCCGCGCTCGATATTGTGTTTGTCCATCTGCGCGACAGTATAGGCGATATAATCATCTCGCTTTCCCGCCCGGGGAATATCCTTGAACATATACTGGGCGGGCATGCTGAACATTTCGCGGCTTTCCCTGTCGAGTAACAAGGGCTTCATAAAGTCATACCAGCCGCTGTTGTCCTCGCCGGGTACACTCAACATGAGGTCGATTATTTTTATGTCGGTGGGCATTGCCATGGAACTATCGCCTTATCGAGGACTGTTATCCGGATCGCGTAATATTGTCCGGGTAAACCGGACCGCCGCCATTGCTGATAAAAGAGTTTAACACGCATTGTAATCGCTGATCATACCCGCCGTCAGGCTCCGCAAGCGCCGGTGAGCTAGCCGAGCTTCGAGCAACCCAGATTACAACTGCGTTACAATGTGACAACCATACTTGCAGTGAATCCTGAGCGGTAATATTGTGTAGGCTGTAAGGAGCGAAGCACCCTGAAACGCGAGCGTGATATGAACGATTCCTATAGCTGGCTACTCCACGATCACTCCGGATTCGAGGCGTCTCTTGACTCATTCACCGATGCCGTCGAGCGGGAGGCATGGAGCGATGCCGAAGACGCGTTCTGGCAGCTTGTCGAGGGGCTCAAGGAGCATATGGCCATGGAGGAGGAAGTTCTCTACCCCGCCTATGAAAGCGACCCTGACCTGCCCC
>JAUXCW010000212.1 GCA_030618705.1 Gammaproteobacteria bacterium
ATCTTGTCATGGCAGTTTCCCGTGAGTCGAGCAAAGTATAATACGCTCTGGCGCTTGGCTCACCTTGTGTGAAACAGGCGGCGCGAGTACCATAGCGCCCTTTTTTGCCGCCACGGGAGAATAGGTGATGATTAGCGGTAGCATGGTCGCCCTGGTGACCCCGATGCTGGAGACAGGGGATATCGACTGGGGGCGCCTGCAGGATCTGGTGGAGTGGCATATCGCCCAGGGCACGAGCGCCATCGTGGCCGTGGGTACCAGTGGTGAGTCCGCTACCCTCAGCGTCGCCGAGCACGGCCAGGTTGTCAGCAGGGTAGTGGCGCAGGTGGCCGGACGGATCCCGGTGATTGCCGGTACCGGGGCCAACGCCACGGCGGAGGCCATCGAGCTGACGCAAATGGCCAGGGATGCCGGTGCCGATGCCTGCTTGCTGGTGACGCCCTACTACAATAAGCCCACCCAGCGCGGTCTTGAATTACATTACCGGGCGATTGCGGAGGCGGTGGATATCCCCCAGATCCTGTATAACGTCCCCGGTAGAACTGCCTGCGATATGTTGCCTGAAACCGTCCTGAAACTGGCCTCGGTAGCCAATATCACGGGCGTCAAGGAGGCGACAGGGGATCTGGGTCGGGCCAAACAGCTTATCGAACAATGCCCCGATGACTTCGCGGTGTATTCAGGTGATGATGAGACCGCCGTCGAGCTTATTCTGCTCGGTGGCAAGGGTAATATCTCGGTAACTGCCAATATCGCGCCGGGGGCTATGGCGCAGCTGTGTGCCTCGGCCCTGCGGGGTGATGCCGGTACGGCGAGAAAAGCCAACGCCCGGCTGGCAGAGTTGCACCGGACACTGTTTCTCGAGTCCAATCCGATTCCGGTAAAATGGGCGTTGCAGCGCATGGGCAAGATTGCGCCAGGTATCCGCTTGCCGCTGACACCCCTGGCCCCGCAGTACCATCAGCAGCTGGAATCAGCGCTCGAGGGAGCCGGGCTGCTGTGACAGGGCTGGCGTGGGTAAGGGCCGGCCTGGCCGGCTGTCTGCTGGTGCCGTTGTTGACAGGCTGCGGCCTGTTCAGTGACGGCGGGTATTTCGAGGACCGCGAGGACGACTATCTCGAGGCGGAAATGCTGCCGCCACTTGAAATTCCGGACGGCCAGGATGGCGAGGCGATCGAAGATCTCTACTATGTGCCCGCCATCGACAAATACGCGCAGCGGCCGGAAGACGTCAGTACTCCCCGTCCGCAGGGTATGGTGGCGGGGGATTTTGAAAACAGGGTTAAAATCCAGAGCATCGACCAGCAGCAGTGGGTCCTGGTTCGGCTGCTGCCGGGGCAGGTATGGCCCAGGCTGGAGGATTTCCTGTTGACCAGGAGCCTCGGTGTGGGCGGTGAGGACGGTGCCGCGGGGACCGTGCAAACCCTGTGGGTGCAGGATCCCCAGTCCGTCCTGCAAGAGCAGTATCGTTTTACCCTGGAGCAGGGGGTTCAGCGCAATACCTCAGAGGTGCACCTGTTGCAGCGACAGCGGCGGGAAGATGGCCGGAATGTCGATGATGCACCATGGCCCGGGGTCTCCGATGATCGCCAACGCGAGCGCCTGATGCTGCAGCAGTTCGCCAACTATCTGGCCAATTCCGTGGAGTCCAATGCCGCGGTCTCCCTCGTCGCCCAGGGTATCAGTACCTCCCGCCGGCTATATATGGTGAGTGGGGATGATCCGGCGATTCGCGTCAACCTGGATCGCGAGCGGGGCTGGGCTTCCCTGGCCTATGCCCTGGACAAGGCCGGCTTTCTGGTCGACGAGCAGAGCTACGACGACGGTGTCTACCAGGTGAGCCTCAATCCCGAGATGCATGACAACAAAAAGAGCCTCTGGCGGCGCTTTTACGGTGTGTTCAAGCCGAGTGCTTTAAAGGACAAGAATCTCGAGGACCGGCAATTCAAAGTGAGCATGAAGCCGGCGGCGGAGTCCGGCTGGATGGAAATTCGCATTGTCAATCCGGCGGCCCAGGCCCGGGGTGAGTCCTCTCCGGAGGCTCAGCAGCAGATGCTGGATATGATCAAGGGCTATCTGACCTGAGTTTCCCGTGTAGAGGAAGTCATCGTGCGATTTGCTGCACTCGGTAGTGGTTCTCGGGGTAACGCTTTGCTGGTGGAGCACGGGGATGCCTGCCTGCTGGTGGACTGCGGATTCTCCCTGCGCAACACGCTGAAACGCTTGCAATTGTTGGGGCGCTCGGCGGAGGACTTGACCGGCATACTGGTTACCCACGAGCATTCAGACCATATCAAGGGTGTGCAGGCCCTGTCGCTAAAATATGATGTGCCGGTCTACATGACCCACGGTACTGCCAGGCACCGCTCGGTCTCCGGGTTGCGCCGTTTGCAACTGGTGCGCGGGCAGCATAGTTATCGGCTGGGTGACATCGAGGTGCGGGCGGTTACCGTGCCCCACGATGCACAGGAGCCCTGCCAATACGTGTTCGAGGCGGCGGGGAAGCGGCTCGGAATACTGACCGACCTGGGGCATATTTCGCCGCAGGTGCAGCAAAGTTATGCGGATTGCGATATCTTGTTTGTCGAGTCCAATCATGACGAACAAATGCTGGCCGGGGGGGCTTATCCGCCCTCGCTCAAGCGGCGGGTGAGCGGTAAGTGGGGTCACCTGAGCAACCGGCAGACCCGCGGCTTTCTCCAGGGGCTTACCCTGGAGCGATTGCAAAATCTGGTTCTCGGCCATATCAGCGAGCAGAACAATACCCCGGAACTGGTGGCCGAGGCATTGCGGTTGCCGCGGCTCGAGCAGGTACAGGTAAGTTACGCCGTGCAGGACGAAATCCTGCACTGGATTGATATCAACTAATTATTTTTTGTTGGGAGAGGCCTATGAAAAAGCTTGAGGAACTCTATTCGGGCAAGGCGAAATCGGTCTATGCCACCGATGATGCGGATCGCTATATTTTGCAGTTTCGAGATGATACTTCCGCTTTCGACGGTAAGAAAATAGAAAAGCTGGCGCGTAAGGGCATGGTCAATAATGTGTTCAACGCCTTTGTCATGAAACGCCTGGAAGAAGCCGGTATTCCCACGCATTTTGATAAACTGCTGTCGCCCCAGGAGGCGCTGGTAAAAAAACTGGAGATGATGCCGGTGGAGTGCGTGGTGCGCAATATTGCCGCCGGCAGTATCTGTCGTCGACTGGGTATCACCGAGGGTATCGACCTGGAGCCGCCGACGTTTGAGCTTTTCCTCAAAAACGACGAGTTGGGCGACCCCATGATCAACGAATACCATATCGCATCGTTCGGCTGGGGTGAGGCGCAGCATATCGAGCGCAGCCGGGAGTTGAGCTTTGCGGTCAACGATGTCCTCAAACCCATGTTCCTCGAAGCGGGCATGTTGCTGGTGGATTTCAAACTGGAGTTTGGCCTCTATCGGGGCGAGGTGGTGCTCGGAGACGAGTTTACCCCCGACGGCTGCCGGGTGTGGGACGTCGAAACCCGGGAAAAGCTCGACAAGGATCGCTTCCGCCAGAACCTGGGCGGCGTCATCGAGTCCTATGAGTTGGTGGGCCGACGCCTGGGCATCGACTTCGACGAGGCGACAGCCGTACGAGAAGGAGTAGATTCTTGAGTGCATCGACCGGCTTGTTCATTCTGGGCCTGGCGAGTTTTCTCGCCACGGCCAGCGTTTTATTTCGTGCCCGCAGAATCGGCCCGTTACTTCCCCTGTACTTTATGATTGCCTGGTTGCAGGGCGAGCTGGCGCTGATTCATATTATCTGGCAGAGCGTCGCGGCCTTGTTGTTGATGGGGTTTGGCGCCCTCGATGCGGAGCGGGGCCAGTGGGGCCTGCTGTTGCTGTTGTTGTCTTTTGCCGGCCTGGCGTACAGCTTGCGCCTATCCGTGGGGGCGGGGCGGACTTTTCGAGATGCGCTTACGGCGGCACTGGGGCCGGCTTACCGCGAGACTATCCCGGCGCAGCGCAGGGGCTTGTTGCGCGATACTATCGACTGGCGGGAGTGGATGCGACCCTTTTCGATGAGGCGCCCCGGGGTGGAATGCATTCGGGATATCGCCTATGGCCCGGCCGGCGAACGCAATTTGCTGGACATATACAAGCCCCGTGTCATCGGCGCCGAGCCGGCGCCGGTGCTGCTGCAGGTTCACGGTGGCGGCTGGACCATCGGCAGTAAAAAGCAGCAGGGGCTGCCCCTGATGACCCATCTCGCGCAGCGTGGCTGGGTGTGTGTAACCATCAACTACCGCTTGAGTCCGCACCATGCTTTTCCCGCCCATATACGGGATACCAAGTTGGCCCTGGCCTGGATCAAGGAAAATATCGGGCAATACGGTGGCAATCCCGACTTCGTCGCCATCACCGGAGGTTCGGCGGGTGGGCACCTGTCCTCATTGGCGGCCCTGTCCCCCAATATCGCCAGTTGCCAGCCCGGATTCGAAGACGCGGATACCTCGGTGCAAGCGGCCGTACCCTTCTACGGGGTATACGACTGGTCCGGTGAGTCCGGCGCCGGCGGGGAAAAGCACATGACGGACTTTCTTACTGAGCATGTGCTGCAGGTTTCGCCGGATGGGGACCCCGAGCTGTGGGATATCGGCCGAACCCTGGCCCATGTCAACGCGGACGCACCACCGATGCTGATCGTACAAGGGAGTCATGACTCCCTTGTGTGGGTCGAGGATGCACGCTTTTTCGCCGATTCCCTGCGCCGTGTCTCCCGGGCCCCGGTGGCCTATGCAGAGCTGCAAGGTGCCCAGCATGCCTTCGAGATCTTCCACTCCATTCGCTGTGACCACGCGGTGAATGCCGCCACGGATTTTCTCGAGTGGTGTTATGCCGACTGGTGTTCGCGCCGGGCCGAATAGGGGCCTGACACATTTATGTATGTCGCGCTCTAATCGAGGTTAGATTTTGTTCATTCTGTGCCGTGAAACTGGTTCCGCACGGGGCCGATGCGGTAGACTGTAATTTGTCAGCTGCGCCTCGCGGAATTGGCGCGCGCAACGGAGTGTAGGATTACTATGAAACAACTCGGAATACTCGACTCAGCATTTATCAATCTGGAGCAGCCGAATACCCCGCAGCATGTGGGTGGCGTCGCTTTTTACGACCCGTCCACGGCTCCTGGCGGTTTCGTTCGCTTTAAGGGGGTGATAGCGAATTTTGAACAGCGCTTCGGCGCCATGCCGCTGTTTCGCACGCGCCTGGTCGAGGTTCCCGGTGGCCTGGACAAGCCCTACTGGGTGTTGGATGAAAACTTCGACGTTGAATTCCATATGCGTCATATCGCCCTGCCTCACCCCGGTGACTGGCGCCAGCTTTGTATCCAGGTTGCGCGTTTGCACGCCCGGCCGCTCGATATGTCCCGGCCTCTGTGGGAGGCTTATATTATCGAGGGGCTCGACAATATTCCCGACCTGCCGGCGGGCAGCTTTGCCATTTACACCAAAATGCACCATTCCCTGGTCGATGGTGCCGGCGGTCAGTCTTTTATGTCCGCGATTCACGATCTCGAGCCGGACCCCAAGCCGGCCGCAGTGCCGGCCAACCAGGAGGCCTTGCTGGTGGACCGCGAGCCCAGCACGCTGGAGTTGCTTACCCGTGCGGCGATCAACCAGACCCGGGGCAGCGTCAGCCTGGTTAGCGGCACGGTAAATGTAATCAAGGACCTTGCAAAAATGGGCGTCGGAATCATGCGGGAAGAAATTCCCAAGCCTGATATCCAGGCCCCCAAAACCCGCTTCAATCAGCCGGTCGGGCGGCACCGGGTGTTTGACGGCACGGAGTTTCCCCTCGAAGACTTCAGGGAAATCAAGTCGGCCGCCGGGGTCAAGCTCAACGACGTGGCCCTCGCGGTCGTCGCCGGCGGCATGCGTAAATATCTCGAAGCGAAGGGAGAGCTGCCGGAGGAATCACTGGCCACTTCCATTCCCCTCAATATGCGTACTCGCCGCGCCCAGACCGAGGACAACAACCAGGTGGGTGCGACTTTTACCGACATGCACACCAATATTGCCGACCCGGTTGAACGGCTGCACGCCATTTACCGAAGTAGCCTTGAGGCAAAGGAGTTTGGTGAAAACACGCCGCTGACCGATACGCTGAAGCTTGCCGGTGTGTTTCCCCCGTGGTTCAGCAAGGCGGCGGC
>JAUXCW010000238.1 GCA_030618705.1 Gammaproteobacteria bacterium
CGCACAATCGCTGAAGTCTACATCTTCTGAACCGCAGTCGACTAGCCCCTTCCCCACAAAAACCAGCCCATTCAGCCGCTAGTTCTTTGCTCCCCGCCCTGCTCTCCCTTGATTTCTGCTCGATTCCTGGCCACAGACTAATAGAAGTCCGACTGCACCGGCGCAGGTAGGCGCGGTGACATAGTTGGTCGCCGTGTTCAACGCTTGCGTTGTTTAAAAACCTTGTTTTAAATTTTACTTTTTGTTGCGTGACAGGCGCACTCGCAGGGCATCGATGATCAGGGGCAAGCCGATATCAATTTGATCACGTTTTAACAACGCGTCCAGCTCAGCGGCTATTTGCAGGCCGCGAACATCCGCCTGTAACAAATAGGTACGGGTAAAATTCGACAGCGATGCGGCGCCCTGCTCCCCGGTGCCGGCCGCCACTGGCACAGAAATTCCACCCAGGCAGACCGCGCCGATTACCAGCTGCACCACGGTATAGTAGGCAGTCAAGGCATCGCTTATGGAAAAGCCCGCCGTCACCAGCTTCTTTACCACCGCGTCACTGACTGCCGCGGCCCGTGGCCCCAACCCCAGGCTGCCGAGATAAGGGGCCCAGGTACTGGCCCCCGCGAGAGCGTTGTACATACGGCGGGCAACGTATTCCAGCCACGGATCCCACTCCAGGTCATCACCGGGAATCACGTCGGCGCGGGCGATAAACGCATCCAGGGTCGCCACTAACAGTTCATCCTTGTTGGCGAAGTGCTTGTACATCGCCATCGGGCTGACACCGAGATGGGTGGCGACCTTGCGCATACTCAGCTTATCGACGCCGTCCCGGTCGGACACGGCCAGCGCCGTCTCGACAAAAAGCTGCCGACTGAGGTGGATGGTTTTGTTAGCTGTTCCCGGCACTACCATGGTTTATACCAGCGAATCCGTGAGCGTTATGCTACCCGTTTTTCTGTATCGGCCAGTTCGAAAGCTATGGGCAACTGCAACAGTGTACGGGCGAACATCGAGGCGATATAAGGCGCTTCGCCATTGATACGCAAGCTTTTCGTGCGCCCCATGAGTTCACGCAGGACGATACGGATTTCCATACGCGCCAGCTCGCGACCCACACAGGCGTGAATCCCGTGGCCGAAGGTGAGGTGCTTTTTGCCGTTTTTCCGCTTCAGGTCGATCGCCTCTGGGTTGTCCCAAAATCGCTCATCCCGGTTGCCCGACGCCCACATCAGGAATATGCGGCTGCCCCGCGGCAACTTCACGCCGTGCAGTTCGGTGTCGTGTTTGACCCAGCGAAAATGCCCCTGAAACGCCGCCTCGAGGCGGAACACCTCTTCGATAAAGGCCGGCAGTTTGTCCATATCCTGGCGCAACTCCTGCTCCAGCTGCGGATTTTCGATCAACATCTTGAGGGCGTTGCCCATGGATGTGGCGGAGGAATCGCTACCGGCGATGATCAATTGGTGAATGGCGCTCACCGCCTGGATGTCATCGAACTCATTGTCCGGATCCTCGGCGGCACGGATAAACAAACCGCTGAGGTCATCGCGGGGGTGGCGTTTTGCCTCCAGGTAGTGCTTCCACAAATAGCGATAAAACGGCATGCTCTGGGAGCCCGCGTAGGCCAGCTCCGACGGTGAGGCGGAACCGCTGAGCAGGGATATACCCTGAACACACCAGGTCTTGATCTGTTCGAAATCCTGCTCCGGAAAGCCCAGCAGGCGGATAATAAGTATCATCGGCAGCCGCCAGCCGAACTCCTGCATAAATTCGACCTCACCGCGATGGATAAATTCGTCCATCATTTCACGGCACAGGTTTTCGATTTCCGGCTCGAGGCTTTTAACGAAGCGCGCATTGAGAGCGCCGTGGGAAATCTTTCTCTCGCCCGTATGACCGGGGGGATCGTTGGTGGCGAGAACGCCGTTGGGAATCACTCCCAGGGCCGCCATTTGCTCCATACGCACAGCCGCATCGGCGATGGATTGCCCCTTGCGCATCTGCATCATCGCGCCCTGGTGGGTGGAGGAATAGTTATCAGTATCGCGGCTGACGTCGACAATATCCCGGTAGCGCGAAATACAGTAGATACCGTTGGATAGCTGGTACACCGGGTAGTCATCCCGCAGCATCTTGTAGAATGCAAAAGGGTTCTGGAAACAGGTGTCCTCCAGCGGTCGAAAATCCTCTGGCGTCTGTGGCTCAGCGATTACCGCGGCGTTCTTATCGCCCTTCCCCCGCAGTTGCTTTTCCCGTCGCCCCAGCTCCCAGGATTTGTACTGCGCAATACCCTGTACCAGCCATGATGCTGCCAGACGCCGGGTGTGAAACATGACTTCGCTCATCGCTGGCTCTCAACTCTTCTGCCCATAATGACGTACACTATAAACCAATTTAGATTACACTGTAAACTCAATTTTCAAGCTTGTTCATTATCCAATCGCACCAGGCAATCGCGAATCCCCTGTACCAGCTTGTCGACCGAGACCGTCGTCTCCACCTGCAACACGGCATCGGCCTCCCCCTCGGCCGGCACCTCGACCACGCCCAATTGCTGCTCCATGATTTCGGCATCCGCCTCGGAGGCATCATTGCCCTGTTTGTTTCTCTGCTCGATGCGCTGCCGCAGCCTGTCCGCGGGGGCCTGGCAATGGAGGATGAGAAACGGTATCTGCAGTTCCGCCGCGAGCTCGGCAAAGGGTTTGCGATGCGCGCGCCGCAGAAACGTCGCATCGACGATGCAGCAAAAACCGGCCTGCAATACACTACGGGCCAGTTCCTGTAAGCGCTCGAAGGTGCGCTTGCTGGCCTCGGTACTATAGATCCCGGCCTCGATCACAGAGTGGCTGCGACTCTCCGGCGCCAGATTGAACAGGCGTTTGCGCTCCACATCGGAGCGGAGTCGAATCGCGCCGGTGTGTTCAAGCACTTGCATCGCCACATGGGATTTACCACTACCGGAGACACCACTGGTAATCACCAGGAATTTCCGGGGCGCTTGCGTGCAGGCCTCGGCCAAGGCAAGGTATTGCAGAAATTGCCGGTATGCATCGCTTACCACAAGGGCGGTGTCATCGCCTGGGGAAATGTCCACGCTGTCAAACCGTAACAGGCTGACTTTGGCGCGGACCATCGCGTAATAACAGCGATACAGGTCGAACAGCAACAGCCCTCCATAGTCGCCGCTGTACTCCAGATAGTCATTCAGCAGCCGCCAGGATTCACCCCACATACCCCGGGCCTGGCAATCCATGACCAGGAACGCGGCCTCGCCAATGGTATCCATAAGGCGAAACTTTTCACTGAACTCGATGCAATCGAAAAAACACAGCGCTCCGTCTATGCGCGCGATATTGCCCAGGTGTAGATCGCCGTGGCAGTCTTTGACATACCCCTTCGCCACGCGCTCTATCATCGCGGGCATCAGCGCCGCCATTCGATCGCCACTCCATCGCTCAATCGCCGCCAGACTATTTCTAACTTTTTTGCTAAGGGGATAAGGGGCGATCTGCGAAAAATTCTGCTCCATGGCAGCCTGTAACACCCCGGGCGTGCCAGCACCGGATTCGGGGTAGAGTGCTGTCGCGGATGCATGGGTTCGCGCCAGTAAACACCCCAGTTCCCGCACGGTGGCGCCGCCCAGCCCCTCCCTTTCGGCAATATGTGACAGCAACTCACTGTCGTCGAACTGGCGCATTTTTACCGCATAGTCCACCACTTCCCCTTCGCCGCCGATGTGCAAACCCTGCTGCTCACGCACCGGAACCACAGCCGTATAGAGCCCGGGTGCAAATCGGCGATTGAGCCGCAACTCCTCCTCACAGAAATGCTTGCGCGCGGCCAGGGTGGAAAAATCCAGGAAGTCGAGGTTCCTCGGCTTTTTTATCTTGTAAGCCCAGTCACCGGTGAGGAATACCCAGGAAATATGGGTCTCGCGCAAAACGATGCGATCGACAGGGTGAGGATAGGCGCTCGACTGCATGAGCTGTTCAACCAGAGGTACTGACACAATATAGTCCACTGCAAAAAGACCACTGTACGATGAATATCCGAGAAAAACCACGCATCAGCGTCGCGCACTTTCCTACACTCCAGTGCTGTTGCTGGTAGACAGCGAAATAATCCACAGGAGTGACCACTGACGCCCACCCAAATCGTTTTAATTGACGCCGGCAGTGCTCAGTTCGGCCTCGAGCAGAATTTCCCCACCTTGACACGTCTTATGCGTACTATGTACTCTATTGATTTGTGAGTTCTCGACAATACAAGCCTCGACGACAACCGGAGACCATCCGCATGACTAGCCAGCATGAACAACAAGCACGCCTGCTCATGAACGACCCCATCAGTTTCTTCGACCAGTCGATCACCCGCATGCATATGATCGATCGCCAACAACTGGAATCCTTGCAACGCACCGCAATGTCGATCCGCTTCAAAGAGCACTACGACAGCATCGAGATGCTACGCAATCTGGCTGATCGCCTGGGCGTCACGGAGGTCAAGGAATTCAACGACGTGGTGCCGCTGTTTTTCGCCCATACCGCCTTCAAGTCCTACCCTGCTTCGCTGCTGGACAAAAAGCGCTTCGACATGATGAGCAAATGGTTGAACAAATTGACCAGCTACGATATCTCCGACATCGACCTCGACGGATGTGACAGCATCGACGACTGGATCGACCGACTGGATGAGCAAACGCCGCTGGAAACCATTACCTCCTCGGGTACCACCGGCACCATCTCGCTGATTCCAAAATCCAAGACCGGCGCACAATACAATATGCGGCTGTGGAAATTGTTTCTGTTCCAGAATTTCGGTGAAGAACCCACGGAGGAACAACTCAATCCCGAGGTCGATGTCATCTGGCCCAACCACGCCTCCGGCAAGCTCGGTCACCTGCGTATCGCGGCATTGATAAAAACCGCATTTACCGGGGGCGACGAGAGCCGATTCCATGCCCTGTACCACGACGCAATCGACACCGACCTGATGTTCCTGGCCAGCAAAATGCGGGCCGCGGCATCCCGGGGCGAACTGGATCGATTGGAAATCGACCCCAAACTGATGGCGCGCAAGGACGAGTTTCTCGCCATGCAAGCGCGGCGACCGGAGGAAATGACCGAATTTTTTAAAAAGTGCACCGAGACACTCAGGGGCAAGCGCGTGTTTATGACCAGCGCCTATCCACTGATGTACGAGGTAGCGGCGGCCGGCCTGGAGCAGGGCGTGAAAAACGTCTTTGCCCCCAACTCAGCCATACTCACTG
>JAUXCW010000265.1 GCA_030618705.1 Gammaproteobacteria bacterium
CCTCGTACAGGCCGTACAGTTCGCGGCTTTTATTGAATACCGGGGTTTCCGGTGAGTTGAGGTATTTGGGCTTGTCGTCCCCCAGCACGCGGCCGCCGAAGGCGATATAGCGCCCCCGGCCATCGCGGATCGGGAACATGATGCGGTCGCGGAAGCGGTCGTAGTATCCCTTGTCCTCCTTTTGCACCAGCATCCCGGCCAGGCTCAGGCGCTTTTTGTCGGCGTCGTCCCTGGCGAGGCTCTGCAGCAGGTTATCCCAGCCCGGCGGGGCGTAGCCGATGCCGAAACGTGCGGCGATAGCCCCGGTAAGACCGCGGCCCTTGAGGTAGTCGACGGCGCGACCGGCGGTCGGGTGGCTGCGCAACTGGCCCTGGTACCATTTGCTGCACTGTTCGAGGAGCTGGTATATCGGCTCGGTGCGCTGCTGCCGCTGTTGGCGGTTGTCGCTCTCTTCCCGGGGCACTTCGAGTCCGGCGCTGCGGGCCAGGCTCTCCACCGTGGCGGGAAAATCCAGGCGGTCGTGTTCCATTATAAAGCTGATGGCATTGCCGCCGCAGCCGCAGCCGAAGCAGTAGTAAAACTGCTTGTCGGGATTGACGGAGAAAGAGGGGGTTTTTTCCTTGTGGAAGGGGCACAAGCCCTTGTAGTTGCGGCCGGCGCGCTTCAGCTCCATGCGCGAATCGATGATCTCGACGATATCGACGCGATTGAGAAGTTCATCGATAAAGGACTGGGGGATTTTACCGCTCATGGGCGCAAGTTTATCAGGCGGTGGCGGCTTTCCACAGCGCGCCGGGGTTTATTGCAGGCTGGATTTTACCAGGGCGCTGACCTCGCCCATATCGGCGCGGCCCTGGACCTGGGGCCGGACCAGGCCCATGACCTTGCCCATGTCTTTCATCGAGGAGGCGCCGCACTGGGCCACGGCCTCGGTGACCAGGGTCTGCAGCTCGTCGCCGGACAATTTGGCGGGCATAAAACCCTCGATGACCTCGATTTCGAAGGCCTCCTGGCGAGCGAGGTCTTCACGGCCGGCATCCTGGTATTGCCTGAAGGAATCGCGGCGCTGCTTGAGCATTTTGTCGAGGATCGCCAGTACCCGGTCGTCGTCGACCTCGATGCGCTCATCGACCTCGATGCGCTTGATATCCGCCAGCATCAGGCGAATGGCGCCGAGGCGGTCTTTTTCACCGGCTTTGAGCGCCGTCTTCATGGCGCTGCTGATCGATTTTTTGAGTGTTACATCGGCCATAGGGTTCTCCAAACGCAAAAAAGCTCTGACGAGGCCGCCAGAGCTTGAGCATAGATTGGCAAGTCAGGGCTTGCCGTACGAGACTCTGTTAATAGAGGCGCTGCATCCGGCGGTTTTCGCGCTGGAGCTTTTTAAGGTGGCGTTTTACCGCCGCTGCCTTGTTGCGCTTGCGAACCGAAGTGGGCTTCTCGTAGTATTCACGGCGGCGCACCTCGGCCATGATGCCGGCCTTTTCGCAGGAGCGCTTGAAGCGACGCAGGGCGATGTCAAACGGTTCGTTTTCTCTAACTCTGACTTCTGGCATGTAATTCCGTATCCGCGTTTACTGTTTGTTTTGTGCTGCTCGTTCACGCCGCATACACACGGTACCGGAGCGAGGGGGCCGAATTCTATACCGGCTGACAGTAAAAAGCAAAGTTCGCTTCTCGCCGCTAACGGCTTGATTTAGAATGCGCTTTTCCCCGATAACTTTTCCCCAACAAAAAAGGCGAGATGACGGATGCGGGTGCTGGGCATCGAAACCTCCTGTGACGAAACCGGCGTCGCCGTCTATGACAGCGAGGGCGGCCTGCTGGCGAATATCCTCTATAGCCAGGTGGAGCTGCACGCCGAATACGGTGGCGTGGTGCCTGAGCTGGCGTCACGGGATCATATCCGCAAGACCCTGCCCTTGATCCGGCAGGCACTGGACGAGGCGGGTACCAGCGCCGGGCAGGTCGATGGCGTGGCCTATACTGCCGGGCCGGGCCTGGTGGGGGCGTTGATGGTGGGGGCGACGGTCAGTCGTTCGCTGGCCTATGCCTGGTCGGTGCCGGCGGTCGGGGTGCATCATATGGAGGGCCATCTGCTGGCGCCGATGCTGGAGCACGACCCGCCGCAATTCCCGTTTATCGCGCTGCTGGTTTCCGGTGGTCATACCCAGTTGGTGCATGTGGCCGGCATTGGCCGCTACCGGTTACTCGGCGAGTCGTTGGATGACGCGGCGGGGGAGGCCTTCGACAAGACCGCTAAAATGCTCGGGCTGCCCTATCCCGGCGGTCCGCAGATAGCCAAGCTGGCGCTGGAGGGCAACGCCGGTCGCTACGATTTCCCGCGGCCGATGACCCGGAAGCCGGGGCTGGATTTCAGCTTTAGCGGCCTCAAGACCTATACCCGCAATACTATTATCGATGCCTCGCAGGGGGGCGTCCCGCTGGATGCTGCCACCCGGGCCGATATCGCGGCGGCCTTTGAGGAGGCGGTGGTGGACACCCTGGTGTTGAAGTGTCGCCGCGCACTAAAGCAGACCGGGCTCAAGCAATTGCTGATTGCCGGTGGGGTCAGCGCCAATACCCGGTTGCGACAAAGCCTGGGGCAGATGCTGCGAAAGCTGGACGGCCAGGTGTACTATGCGCGCCCGGAGTTGTGTACGGACAACGGTGCGATGATCGCCTATGCCGGTTGCCAGCGTTTGCAGGCCGGGCAGCACGAGGGTTTGGCGATTGATGTGCGGGCGCGCTGGCCGCTGTCGGAGTTGAGTGCGGTAGAATAGATTGGAGTAAGCATGGATATTGTTTATATCAGGGATCTCAGGATCGATACGGTCATCGGCATCTATGACTGGGAGCGGGAGGTGCGCCAGACGGTGAGTCTGGATCTCGAAATGGCCACGGATATTCGCGCGGCGGCGGCCTCGGACCATATCGACGATACCCTCAACTACAAGGCGGTGGCCAAGCGCCTGATCGCGTTTGTCGGCGACAGCCAGTTTCAGTTGGTCGAAACCCTGGCGGAGCGCTGCGCCGAAATCGTGCTGGCGGAATTCGAGGTGCCCTGGTTGCGCCTGCGCCTGAGCAAGCCCGGCGCGGTGCGGGGCTCCCGGGACGTGGGCCTGATCATCGAGCGAGGGGTCAAAACCTGATATGCCGCAGGTCTTTCTCTCACTGGGCAGCAATGTCGAACCCCGGCGCTATCTGGGGAATGCGCTGGCTGCCTTGCGGGCGGGTTTCGGTGAGGTGCTGGTGTCCCCGGTATACGAGAGTATTGCGGTGGGCTTCGAGGGGGACAACTTCCTCAACCTGGTGGTGGCGCTGGATACCGAGGTCGGGGTGGCCGAGTTGAGCCGCCGCCTGCGCGAGATCGAGCGGGCCAATGGCCGGCGCCGGGATGTGCCGCGTTTTTCCTCCCGTAGCCTCGACATCGATATTCTCACCTACGGCGATACGGTAGGGCTGGTCGACGGTGTACAGTTGCCGCGGCCGGAAATCGAACAGTACGGCTTTGTTATAAAGCCCCTGGCGGACATCGCCGGCGAGCAGCGCCACCCCCTGACGGGAATCAGCTACCGCGAGTTATGCGAACAGATGGTGACCGATGATTCGGCCCTGTGGCGGGTCGATGTCGAGTTGTCTTGAGCGCTGCTTTGTCAAGAAAATGGGGACGCAACCCTTTTCCAAAATGGGGACGCTACCCTTTTCCGGGATAATGGAGAAAATCGGTAGCGTCCCCATTATCCCTGTCTCTTATAATCGGTTGCACTTTAGGCTATGCTTGTTTTGGTGTTACCGAGGTATTACCATGAAAACGATCACTGTAAAAGCCGATAATGAGTTCGATGCTCTTTTGAGCCAGCTGGCAACACGTTTACAAACCACCCGAAGTCATGTCATTCGAAGCGCGGTAAAAAATTATTTAAAGCAACTTGATAAGGAAGCGCTTCGCCAACAAATCCAGTCCGCTTCACTCAAAACGAGGGAACAGGCTGTCCAGGCTTCTGCCGATTTAGGGGCAGCCGACAATGATGGCCTGAACGACGGCATGGATGATAGCTCGGACGATGACTTATAAACGTGGCGGTATCTATTTGGCTAACTTTAATCCGTCTATAGGCACAGAAGCCGGAAAGATAAGGCCCTGCCTGGTCATGCAAAGTGATTTACTCAATGAAGCAAACCATCCCAGCACAACTGTATTGCCGTTAACCACGCAATTAATCGATGACGCCGCTCCGTTACGGTTTCGAATTAAATCACGTGACAAGCTGAAAGTAGATTCAGATATTATGCTGGACCAAACCAGGACTATCGATAATAAACGAATAATAAGCGATATTCTCACCTTGCTCAGTAATGCAGAACTTATCGAAGTGGAACTGTTGTGGCAAACCGTTTTGGGGTTTGAGTAAATTAAAGGAATGGCATTTTTGTAGGGTAACCGGCCAGGGTAGACCGCTAAAACTTTTCATCAAGCCGATGCGCTCTGTAGCGAAAGGCACTGAATTACGCGAAAAAACACCGTCATTCCAGCACAACCAGGAATACAGGGGTTTGGGGCTGGATCCCGGCCTGGGGACTGCCGGGATGACGGGAGGTGCGTCATTCCAGCGCAGGCTGGATTGCATACGCACCGTCATTCCAGCTTTCCTTTGGGCTGGAATCCATGGGCTTGGGAATGGATCCCGGCCCCCGCCTCTGCGGGGGCAGGCTC
>JAUXCW010000011.1 GCA_030618705.1 Gammaproteobacteria bacterium
ACCGCCAGCGTGGTCATGTCCCAGGCTTTCCACGTACCGGCCTTTCCGGTGGACACGCATATCCATCGCCTGGCCCAGCGCTGGGGTTTGACCAGCGGCAAAAACGTGGTGCAGACCGAAAGGGATCTCAAGCGCCTGTTTCCCCGCGACAGCTGGAATAAACTGCACCTGCAGATTATTTTTTACGGTCGCGATGAGTGCACTGCCCGGGGCTGTGACGGCACTCGCTGCGATATTTGTCGCACTTGTTACCCCAGGCGAAAAAAGCCGGTTATCCATCGCAAGGCTTGACCATTTCCTCTTACCACAGCAGCCAATTAGTCAATTTCATATACGGAGGGGGCGGGACTTCCAGAGCAGGACCGTGCGCCGGTTGGCCGGGTTTCTTCCAGACAAACCCCGAGGCCCCAACGTCCATGTCGGGGACCCGGCGCCCGAGCCTACATGGACGTATTCACGGCGAGTCCTGGACTGGGAGTCCCGGCCCCTTGCCCAACCGAAATAGTATGCTTTGTCTTATCGGCTTTGATCTTAATTCTGTGTCTTTGATACCCAGCCCGTCTTATGAAACCAAAATTTATGCTATCCTTGCCCGCTTTCCAATAGGCCGGAAAGCGCCAGTTTATGAGCATTACCCTGCATGGTATTAAAAATTGCGATACGGTCAGAAAGGCGCGCAAGTGGCTCGAGGCCAACAATGTCGAATACCGGTTTCGCGATTTTCGCGAGTCCGAACCGACAGCGGCGGAAATCCGTGGCTGGCTCGAACACTGCGACCTGCAACAACTACTCAACAAGCGCTCGACCACCTGGAAATCCTTGAGCCAGGAACAAAAAGACCAGGCAGACGAGGTGGAAGCGGCCATCACACTCCTCGCACAACACCCCACCCTGATCAAGCGGCCGGTGCTTACCCGCAAGGGCGAAACCCGGATTGGTTTCAGCGATGCGCAATACCAGAATCTTATTTAACCAAACAGGACGATAGACAACCATGTCAAACAGCTTTTTCGCACTGGGCCTCGGCATCGGCAGCGGCAACAACAACGGGGACTGGCTCGAGGTGTATTTTCCCCTGCCCCTGGTCAATCCAACCGCGGATACCGTTGCCGCGTTCAAAACCCTTGAAGGTGCCGACAAGGGACAGGCGGTGCTGGAGCTCCAATCCTCACAGCTCAATGAACTGGAATCCGCGTTGCGCGGCGCCGGGGAAAGTGCGCAGGCCGATATTGTCAAGGCAATGAAAAAGAGCACACAACGCATCGTGGCTGTGCTGCTGGCTCAGGATGAGGAGCCCGGCTCAGTGCCCGAAGCCTATCTCAAATTGCACCTGCTATCCCACCGCCTGGTCAAACCCCATGACATCGATCTCGGCGGGGTTTTCGCCGTGCTACCCAATGTCGCCTGGACCAACGAGGGCGCGATCGACCTGGCTGAACTCCCCGCACGGCAGCTGCAAGCGCGGCTACAGGGCGAACACCTGGCCGTCAACTGCGTGGACAAGTTTCCGCGCATGACCGACTACGTGGTGCCCGAGGGCGTGCGCATCGCCCACACCGCCCGGGTGCGACTGGGCGCCTACCTGGGCAAGGGCACCACCATCATGCACGAGGGCTTCGTCAACTTTAATGCCGGCACCGAGGGCCCCGGCATGATCGAGGGCCGCATTTCCGCCGGCGTCTTTGTCGGCAAAGGCTCCGACCTCGGCGGCGGCTGCTCCACCATGGGCACGCTGTCCGGTGGCGGCAATATCATTATCAAAATCGGCGAGGACTGCCTGATCGGCGCCAATGCCGGTGTCGGTATTCCACTGGGCGACCGCTGCACCATAGAGGCCGGTCTCTATGTGACCGCGGGCACCATCGTCAATGTCATCGACGACGGCGGTGCGGTCGTGGACCAGGTCAAGGCGCGGGAACTGGCTGGGCAATCCGACCTGTTGTTTCGACGCAACTCCAAAAACGGCTCGGTGGAGTGCCTCACCAATAAGACGGCGATTGAACTGAACGACGCGCTCCACGCCCACAACTGACACGCCACGACGACAGGGTATCCGCATGAGTCAATGGTCCGACACAATCACCCTGGCACGGCAACTGATCGAACGCCCTTCGATTACGCCCGGGGATGCCGGCTGCCAACAGCTGATGATAGAGCGACTGGAGGACATGGGTTTCCACATTACCTCCCTGCCCTTCAACGAGGTCAGTAATTTCTGGGCGGTACACGGCAGTTCTGGCCCCTTACTGGTATTCGCGGGCCACACCGATGTGGTTCCCACGGGCGACCCTGGCCAGTGGCGGCACCAGCCTTTTGCCGCACAGATTGAAAACGGCATGCTCCATGGCCGGGGCGCCGCCGATATGAAGGGCAGCCTCGCGGCCATGATCACCGCCTGCGAGGGCTTTCTCAGCGATTTCCCGGATCACCCGGGCCGCATCGCTTTTCTCATCACCAGCGACGAGGAAGGGCCGGCGGTAGACGGTACCGTGCGGGTTATCGACCATCTGAAACAACTAGGGGAGCATATCGACTGGTGCCTGGTGGGTGAACCCTCGAGCAGTGAGCGCATTGGCGACACCCTTAAAAACGGTCGCCGCGGCTCCCTCAATGCTGAATTGACGGTGCGCGGACACCAGGGTCACGTTGCCTATCCCCAGCTGGCGGATAATCCCATACACCGGCTCAGTCCGGCGCTGGCGCAACTGGCCGCCACCGAGTGGGACCAGGGCAATGACTTTTTCCCCGCCACCACCTTCCAGGTCTCCAACATCAACGGCGGCACCGGCGCGACCAATGTGATTCCCGGCGAGGTCACCATCCTGTTCAATTTCCGTTTTTCCACCGAGTTGGACGCCCAAACCATCGAGCAACGGGTCGAGACAATATTGCAGGAGCACGACCTGGACTACCGCATCGACTGGACCCTGAGCGGCGAGCCATTTCTTACCGGCAGCGGCGAGTTGGTCGACGCCGCTGTGGCCGCCGTGCAACAGGTCACTGGCTATACACCGCAGTTATCCACCAGTGGCGGCACCTCGGACGGTCGCTTTATCGCCCCCGGGGGAAGCCAGGTGGTGGAACTGGGCCCCTGCAATGCCACCATCCACAAGATTGACGAATGTGTCTCCATACAGGATCTCGACACCCTTTCGGAGATTTATCAGCAGATTCTTCAAGGCCTGCTGAGCACAACTTAAACCACCACGGCCGAGCCATGCCACGACAAGACGATATCGAAATCTACGTTAAAGGCGCCGACCCCGCTGTCATCAAACAATGGTTGGCGGGGGTTTTCCAGCGCGTCACGCTAAACCACGAAGGCAAGAAATTACTTCGCGGCGAGGTCATCCTGAATGACGACTCAAAGCCCTGTGAGCTGCTGGTGATCGAAAACGCCGTCAAGGGCTATACCTCGATCTGGTTCAAGCAAAACCACACCCCCTGGGATACGGACATCGACTGTGCGCGCAGCGCCTGGAAGGCCATGGGACGAGAAGTCCGCGCCAATGCAGACGGCTGGAGTGAAGGTGCGGAAGCCGACCTGTTCCACTGCATCGACGAGAGTGGTGAATCCACGGTAGTCTGGCCTACATAAGCGCCACTCCGCCACGACCCTGAAGACTCAATAATATTTTTTCAGGCTGTAAATATCGTAGCGCGTGGATTTGCCGGTGAGTTGGTAACTGGCCACGGGCCCGTCGATGGGCGGTGACTGTTTGTGGCGCTTGACCACGACGCGAAAATCAGCCCCCTCGAGGGCCGATTGCAGCAAGGCGGCTTCATCCGCCGGCGGCTCCAGTAATTGGCGCAATATCTGCATCTCTTTTTTTACCGCCGCGTTTCCCACCGCGCCGGGAAACATCGGGTCGAGGTAGATAATCTCCGCCCTGTTCCCGGCTTCCAGCCAGCATTGCGCGGCCATGGGTGGTAACAAGTTCATCCGCGCCGCGATAGCCTGCAATTCCGGCTCCGGCGCGGCAGCCAGGCGCTGCAAGCCATCGCGCAACAGGGCCGCCACCACCGATGATTGTTCGATCATAGTGACACGGCAACCGAGACCGGCCAGCACATAGGCATCGCCACCCATACCCGCTGTGGCATCAAGCACCTGCGGATTCGCACCCTTGTGTAAACCCAGCGCGCGGGCGATCAACTGCCGCTTGCCGCCGCCCTGGCGCTGCCGCCACGCCTGTTTGCCACTGACAAACTGTACCGATAGCGGTCCCGGCGCATTGTCGCCAAACTGCCGCAGGGACAGTCCATCGGCACCGAGAATCAGGACAAACGGATGGAGTGACCTGGCCTCGGCCAGATCCGGGTAAAAGGGCAGGTTGAATTCGTCCGCCATGGCCCTGGCGGTACTACTAAGGGGATTCCCGACAAGGGAATTCCTCCCCGGCTCCAGGCACAACGCTACTCTACTCATCGCGGTGGGTGCTAATTACGAATAAAAGAGCAGCTTAGCATGGGGTAGTAAAAATGGCGTGGTGCTCAAAGAACAGGCACTATGATCTGTTGAAGAATTGCCGCGAAGAATCAGACAGCCAGATCAAACTGCGCCGAGTTTCCACAGGATGAAAGCGCGGTCTCCAGGCGGTTGCGATTGGCTTGCAGCGCTTCCATATAGAGATTATTACCACCGAAGTGTGCCTCGGCAAATCGATAGGCTGCATGGAAATAGCCCTCCAGGCGCTGCTCGATCACCGTGTTAACGAAGCCGGGGGTTTTAACCAGGAGATCGGCGGCCGATTCGTAGAGCACCACTTCGCTGCCGTCATCGCGTCGCTGCCGCGCAATACCACCGATCTCGAATTCCTCGTACAGGCAGTCACGACATTTTTCGAGATAGGCGACGTCCGCCATCTGCGCGATGACATCGGCCGTGCCGACCAGGTGTCCTACCAGGTGTTCCTTGCTGCTTTTGAGCTTGATCGCGTCGGGCGTCATCTCGTAACCGGTATAGTGCACCAGCCTGGCCGCCAGGTCGGCAAAGCCCCCCAGCCCGATAGTCGGCAGGTACTCCACCAGAAACCGGGCACTACGGCTTACATGCACCCGGGTATAGGCCGCGCCGTTGCTGTGGCGCGTATCGCCCTTGCGTCGGATATAGCCCGCATCGTGGAACAACGCCACAATTATGCCCAACAAAGCCAGCTTCGATCCGATTGACTCTCCGGGACCATGGGACACCTCATAACCATCGATCAACCTGGCCATGGCAAGGGTGACATCCCTGACGTGGCAGGCATCGTGATACGTGGTATCACAGGCATGAAATCCCGGATATTCCCCGCTATAAAGGCGGTCAAAATCCTGGAACGCACAGCGCAGCTTTTCAAAGGAAAAATCCGGGAAATGCACCACCAGCAAATCGCATACGGCTCGATAGACCTCCGTCGAGGAGGTGACATCAACCGTGTTGGTAACATCGTGATCGGGTGATCTGCTTGCGATTAAGTGCATCTCGTGTTCCCTTTCAAAGCCCTTTGTCAGGTCGTGCTTAAACAAATTCGCCTGTTCGAATCCGACCGCCAGGTACCGGAACAGGCGGCGACCCCTTAAGACTAGGCGTCCGGGAAGGGAACGCTTGCGACCCTGGTCACAATTTTATCAACAAAGCACGGTCCAATTTCTCAGCCCCTTCAACCGCCACTGGCCGCTTGATAAGCACGCCGCATTTCGCCAGTGACAAATTGACTTAACGACTTGATGAGGAACAGCGGCTTTGCTAACTGCATCACAGTTTGCGTGATAGACTGGCGCCCGGCACACCACTTGAGACATTGTTAATGAGTCACCCCGGCTACAGGTTTGCCGCACTGTTGTGCACAATATTTTGCACGGTCCTGGCGACGGGCTGTGCCGACTATGAATTTACCGTCAATGACAAGGTCGTCTATACGCCGATTCCGCTGTTCGCCGCTTTTGACATCGAAGACGCCGGGCTCAGGGACTGCGTCAGCCAGACCATCGACGACAACAAGGTGACCCGGGCCGGGGAATTACAGTCCCTGAGCTGTACCCATGCCGGAATCACCCGCCTGGACGGCCTCGAGGTATTTACAGGTTTGCAGGTGTTGAAACTGCAGCACAATAAGATCGGCGTGGTACAGGCGCTGGCCAGGCTGCCGACACTGCAGCAGATCGACTTGTCCTACAACGCGCTGCTTTCAGTAAGCGGGCTGGAACGCCTGGAAGATCTCTACCAGCTGGATCTCAGCCACAACCCCGCGCTGGACTGTGACAGCGCATCTGACCTGGGCAATCGCCGGAAACTCTCACTTACACTGCCACAGCAGTGTCGATGATATTTTCTTCCTGGGGCAGGAAGACCATGCCGATACCGTCACTCTGGTGGTGGACCACCCGCATCGGTAGCGGCTCGATATTGATGAGGCCGCTGTGACGTTTCAAACGCACCCGGAGAATCGTTCCCACGGGGGGCTTGGGCGAGTTGCCGGTCCGCACATAGATACCACCTTCGGAAATATCCCGGGCATTCCATTCGAACGCCCCCATCTCCGGGTGCCATACCTCAACAAAAGCGTTAAACGGGCTGCGTTCGTATTGTCGAGCTTCAATTTTTCCCATGGGAGCCACCGAGCGATTAAAATTATTATTTGTACTCATTCGAATATAGCACAAGATCACGGAATACAAGGGATGAAAGCACTATTCTCCACTGTACGGGGTGCCCGCCCGCCCCATACCACCGCCGGACCGCTCCCGACATGGTTGACAGACCGCCGCAGTTCCAATACAAGGTAGATACCGTTAGCCGCTGCTGGAACCCCCCGCGAGAGCAATGCCAACATACCGTTTCCAAGCTAAATTCCGTGCAAAACTTTACCGGATTATTTTCGGCACCGACACACCAGCGGGCCAGGGCTTCGATATATTCCTGATCTATATGATCCTGGCCAGCGTGATGCTGGTGATGCTCGATTCTGTCGCCTCTATTTCCCAGCGCTACGGTGAGCACCTTTACCAGTTGGAATGGATGTTCACCATACTCTTCACCTTCGAATACCTGGTACGCATCTATTGTTCACCCACCCCCTTGCGTTATATGCGCAGTTTTTACGGCATTATCGACCTGCTCTCCTTCTTGCCGACCTACCTGGCTTTCTTCATCCCCGGCGCCAATGTCCTGTTGGTTATTCGCCTGTTCCGGGTGCTCAGGGTGTTCCGGGTACTCAAGCTCATGCGCTATATGTCAGAGGCAAATGTCCTGTTGCGTGCGATGAAGATGGCACAGCGAAAAATCATGGTGTTTTTCTTTTCCGTCATTGTACTGACGTCAATTTTCGGCTCACTGATGTTTGTGCTGGAGGGTCCCGCCCATGGCTTCACCTCGATCCCCAAGAGCATCTACTGGGCCATCGTTACCATCACCACGGTCGGCTACGGCGATATAACGCCGTTGACACCGATTGGCCAGGCTATCGCCGCGCTTGCGATGCTCACCGGTTATGCGATCATTGCGGTACCGACGGGGATTCTCACGGCGGAGTTGTCACTGGAGATGAACCGCGTCAGGCAATCCACCAGCTGCCCACAGTGCGAGCACCTGGGCCATGACAACGATGCCGACTATTGCAATAAATGTGGCGCCGCACTGGAAATTGCAGACTCCACGGACAGCACCTGAAGCGGAAAACAAGGCGAACAGAGCCCACATCGACCATGGTAAACCAGAATAAATTGGACAAAATCCCCCAGAAGTCTTCCCCGGGACAAGTCACCGCGTTCCTGGACAAGGCCAGGGCACTGCAGATAAAACCCGATAGCCGCCTGATTTTTGCCCTCGACGCAACGGCCAGCCGACAGCCGACCTGGGATCGCGCCTGTCATCTTCAGGCACGCATGTTCGACACCACCCGTGACATCGCCGGGCTGAGTATCCAACTGTGTTACTACCGTGGCCTGAACGAATTCCACGCCCTGCCCTGGTCCGGCGACGGCGTCTCCCTGCAAGGACAAATGCTCGCGGTCAGCTGCCTCGGCGGTTATACCCAGATCGGCAGGATATTGCGCCATGCCCTGGAGCAACACCGCGAATCAGCGGTCAAGGCAGCCGTCTTTATCGGCGACGCCGTGGAAGAGGACGCCGCGGCACTCTATAGGATCGCCGGCCAATTGCGCATACTCGGCCTGCCCGTGTTTATGTTCCAGGAGGGCAGCGATCCCGCGACGGGCCGCGTATTCGCGGAAATCGCCCGCTTGAGCGGCGGCGTACACTGCCAGTTCAACGAAAACAGCGAGGACCAGTTGCACGATCTGCTCACAGCCGTGGCGATGTATGCCAGCGGGGGCGTCGATGCCGTCAAGCAACTGCAGCGCCCCTCGCCCCTGGTTCGACAACTTATCCAGCACCTTCCCGGTCGATAGACGATGGCCCGCCTTATTCTTCTCATTGCCTTTGGCGTGGTTCTACTCATCGCCTGGCGACGCTTCCAGGATCTCAGCGGGGCGGAGCGCAAGAAGTACGCCTGGCAAGTGGCGGCCATAGCCGGCGGCATCCTGTTACTGCTGCTGGTGGTCACCGGCAGGATGCCCCTGATAGGGGCGGCGCTGGCGGCGGCGATTCCCCTGGCCAGGCGCTTGCTGCCGCTCGCCCTGCCCTGGCTTCACCACCTCAGGCCGCCAACCGGCGGTGGCACCAATACCGGCGGCCAGCAATCCACGGTCAAGACCGACACGCTGAGCATGCAACTCGATCACGATAGCGGCCGTATCACCGGCAGTGTAACCGCCGGCGCGTTCCAGGGCCGGCCACTGGAGCAGATGAGCGAGCGAGAGCTACTGACTCTCTATCAACACTGCTGCCAACATGACCAGGATTCAGCCCGCTTGCTACAGAGCTATCTCGACCAACGCCTCGGCGCCGATTGGCATTCCCAGGGGCAGGAGCAGGAGCAAGCCCCGGCGGGCGCACCGGGCCAGATGTCCGAGACCGAGGCGCTGGCAATTCTGGGGCTCGAACATGGCGCCGACCGGGAGCAAATACTGCAGGCGCACCGCCGGTTGATCCAGAAACTGCACCCGGATCGGGGCGGCAACACCTACCTCGCCGCCCAGTTGAACAGGGCGAGAGACAAACTACTCTCCTGAGCCTCCGCCCTGCTGCTTTGCACCCGACCATGGTATGCTTCCCTCGGTTCACACATACCGGCTTGGAAAATCAGGAATTCGCAATGCAAAAACACATGCCACAGTTGCTGCCCGCCATGACACCGTTCCCCTACCACATCGAGGCCGACCAGGGCATCGAAGCGGCGCTGCAACTGATGAACACACACAGCATTCGGCATCTGCCGGTAATGATCGACGACAATATCGAGTCCATTATTTCCGACCGGGACATCAAGCGCGCGCAGCTTATCGGCCACCGGGGCTCATCGGATGACGAGCTTTTAGTGGGCGATATCTGCCCGGCGAGTGCTTATTTTGCCGATGTCTATGACCCACTGGACCAGGTGCTGGAGGTCATGATAGAGCGTCGACTGGACGCCATCATCGTGCTGAAGGATGGTGCGCCGGCAGGCATTTTTACCGATACGGATGCCTGCAGAACCCTGGTAGCACTATTACGGGAGCTTCACCCCGAACCGGAGGACGATGAAGTCGCCTGAACGGGCTGCTGCCAATAGGCGCACACCCGGTCCAGGGCCCGTTTGCGGGTAAATTCGAACAGCAACACGCCCTGGATTTGCTCCGGGCCTTCGCCCAGCTCAAAACTTGCGCTCACCGTATGGCCTGCGGCCAGTAACTTGCTCAATCGAAGTTCAGCGCCCGGTCGCCACGCCAGCAATGCCTCGGCATCCCGGAACACCCGTGGCGATGGCCACTCCACATTGACCACGCCCGAATCAAACATCGACGCCAGCGCCGGTTCGTCGGCCATGTTCCAGGCGCGCGCAAACTCAGCAACAGCCAGCTTGCCGCGCTCGCCGACACAGGACAAGGCCCGGCAAAACCCCAGGATTCCGCCGATACCCTGCTGGCGAAACATGCGCCAGCCCAGGCCGCCCATGGTTTTCAGGCTGTCCCAACCGAAGCCCATGGCCTGTGTCACCATGGGCAGGAATTCCCAGTGCGCCGCCAGGCGAAAAATCCGCAGTTCGCCCCGCTCTTCCACCAGCTCATACACCAGGTGCATCGGTACGCTTACCCGCACCACCGGACCCATGGCTATCTCGATATCGAGGTCACGAACCACCGTCTCATGGCAAACAATATCTCGCCGGACATGAAAAACAATAGTATTGGGAGCGATAAAGGTATCAAAAAAACGTGACAGCGGCCCCTTGCCGCGCCGACCGCTGGCCGCGTCGTATACACCGCTCAGGTGGGGTGCGGAACCAACCGGATCCTCGACAATATTGTAGCGGGCGAAAATGGATATCCACTGTGCTTTGTCCCCGGCAGCCACCGCCGCGGGAGAGGCGTAGACCGCCTCCAGCATTTCCCTTGTGTCCCCCAGTAGTTTAGTCACGGTGGTCAGGACGCTTGTGCAAAAAGCGCTCCCGGTTGGCTTCGCTGGCTTCAGGGGATTTTTTTAATAATACATAGACCGCGCCGGCCCCGCCCTGATAGGGCAGTGCGCTATGGTAGGCCAACACCTGGGGCATATCCTTGAGCCATTGTGCGACAAAACTTTTTAGCACCGCGGCCCTGGGAGACCGATCTCCCTTGCCGTGCAAGACCATCACCGTACGCAGTTGGTAGCGAACCCCCTGCTGGACAAAATCCCACAGCTCGCGGCGCGCCTCCTCCACCGTGTTGCGGTGGAGATCGAGGGTCGCCTCGGGTTCATAGCGGCCACGGCGCAGCTTGTGGAAGACCCCATGCTGCACACCCGGCCTGACAAAACTTATGATATCGTGGGGGCCCAGCTCGGGAGCGTGTTCAGTGGATAAAAAATTATCCGTGTCGAGGGCCGTTTCGATGGCCGCCAGACGCCGACGCTCCATGCCCGGATCCGCCTGCTGCGAGCTGTTCAGTTCTGCCTTGTTTTGCGCTTTCAAAGGTGTGACGCCTTTCATCTCCTGCGCGAACCGAGCTTCATCTTCAGACATCCACGCCCTCCACTTCCCCAATTTTGATTAGCTGCAGGGCCCGGAGATTCCCCGCCGATCCGCAGGACTGTAGCATAACAATATCCAGGCATCCCGGACAACGAAGGCAAAAAAACAATTTCCGACTTGGCGGCCAGCGCTAATTTGGTAAAATGCAGCGCCACCCATAGCAGGCACTCCCGGTAAACCATGTTAGATAACAGCACTCTCAGCCAACTCAAGCAATTGAAAACCGACATACGGCAAACTGAACGGCGCCACCAGGGAGAGGTCAGCGGCAGCCAGCACAGCTTCGGCTTCGTACGGGCAGACGAAGGCCAGCAATTTTTCCTGCCGCCACTGGAGATGCAAAAGACCTTCCCCGGTGATCGCATCGAGTTCCAGGTGCGCAAAGACGACCAGAATCGCGAATTCGCCGCCGTTGAAAAGCTGCTCAGCAGCGAATTAAAGCAATTTTGCGGCAAATGCGTCCAGCACGGCAAGGCCTGGTTCGTCGAGATGGACGTGGTCAAACTCAAGCGCAAATTATTCCTGCCGCCACCCCAGCGCAAAAATGTATCCCCGGGAGACTGGCTACGATGCCGGGTATCACGCCACCCGATCAAAGACGGTAAGGGCCAGGCTGCCGTGCTACAAAATCTCGGCAGTGAGGAGGTCGCCGACTTCCCCAGTCGATATGCAGCGGTGAATTTCGCCCTGCCGCCCCCGGGCGAGAGCGCGGCCCACGCTGAAAATGCAATAGACACATTGCTGTTGCAGCGGGCCGACCACCGCTCGCTGGCGCTGGCCAGTATCGACCCCCCGGCATCCCGGGATATCGATGACGCGCTGTTCGCCAGGCCGGTCGACGGGGGATGGGAACTGTTTGTCGCCATCGCCGACCCGACCAGCCTGGTCGATGCACAGTCAAAGCTCGACAAGGCCGCCTTCCAGAGAGCCGCCACCTCCTACCTTCCCCACCAACAGGCCCCGATGCTACCGGCGCAACTCTCGGAGGACAGCCTGTCGCTACTGGCCGGACGGGATAGGCCGGCCCTGCTATGCAAGCTCGACGTCGACCCATCCGGCGCGGTTACCGGCGCTGAATTTGAAGAGGCCAGTGTCTGCAACCGGGCCCAGCTTAGCTACGATGAATTGAACGATTTTTTCGACCGCGAGGATTTTCCCGCCCCTGCCGACCAGGCCACCCGTGATAGCCTGCAAGCACTGCGGCAAGTGACTCAACAGATGAGGCAATGGCGCAGCGCCAACCAGCTACTGCCCGAAGAAAGACCCGAATTCGATTATACCCTCGCTGACAACGGCCGAATCGAAAGCTTCAAGCCGCGGCGCAAGGGTAGCGCCCAGCGAATCGTCGAGGAGTGCATGTTGGCCACAAACCGGGCAGCGGCCCGCAAGCTGGCCGATTACGGCGGCCTGTTCAATACCCACGCCGGTTTTCGTAGCGAAAAACTCGGTGACGCAGAGCGGGTTCTCAGGGCTGCCGGCTTCGATACATTCGGCGAGGCCGGTGATCTCGAGCAGCTTCAAACCTACCGTGCCGCGATCAGCTATCTGGCCGGCCGAACGGAGTGCGCCCACGCCAGAATTATTCTTAGCCGATTTCTGCAACGAGCGCGCCTCTCGGCGGAGCCCGGTCCGCATCTGGGCATGGGAATTGAGTGCTATACCGCCGTTACCTCACCCCTGCGCCGATACGTAGACCTGTTCAATCACCGGCAATTGAAAAGACAACTACTCGGCGAGCCGCCCCTGTCCATGGATCCGGACCGCATCGAGCGGCTGGAGTTGCAATTAACGCGACTGCGATCAGCGAGCCACTGGTCGGAACAGTGGTTGAAATGCGAGTACCTGGAGCGCAACCCCCGTGAGCAATATGCCGGGCGAGTGGTGCAGGCCAACCCCTTCGGCCTGGTCATCCAGCTCGCTGACAGCGGTATCGAAGGCGTACTGGAAAAACGCTGCCTGCCCGGAAAGAAAAAGTTTAACCCGACCCAACTACGCTTTGGAGAGGGTGCCGGTAGCATCGGCCTGGATGACGAGGTGGTGGTAGGGCTTAAAAGCATCGATCGCGACCAGCGCCGCATTCTGTTCGAGTGGCAGGGTGAGCCCGTAACGGCTAAGCCGCCGAGCGAGGACTCGAAGACGACCTGAGTTGCTGGGCTTTGGCCTTGCGTTCAAGGCGCAGAATATGGCGACGCAAATCCATTTTACAATGGCAACATTGCTCAGCCACAGGCTGATTGTGACCACAGCGGGGACAGGCAAGCGTTTGTCCCACGGTGACTTCTTCCGCAACGGCCGCGATGTGCTGTGGATCGTTTTTCGCTTCCGTCGCGGCGGCCGGCGCAACAGCATCCTCGCGCGGTTGCGCTTGTTGCTCGGCGTCGAGTTGCAAGAGGATTTCGGCGCCGAATTTTTCCAGCACCTGCTGGTATTTATTTGCCTCCGCCTGTTCCAGGTCGCGCTTCAGGGTTATCAAGCGGCCGGAAAACATCTGGGCAAGACCGCGATCGTCCAGCTTCAGTAATTCACCCAGCTTCTGCTTAACCGCGCTTTCGGTGTGCCCGGCACGAACTCCGCCCCTGAACAGCAATTTATACCGCGTTTCCGCCATTTTCGCCCAGCCCTGTTCTCTTTAAAAAACCACACCGGCGGCCCAAAGGCCGTACTCGCTCCAAGTGTAGAACAGAATATCTGATGAGCCCGGGCGGGCCGAATTAGTAAGCAATTCTCACCGAGGATTTTTACAAAAATGAGAACTAACGCCTGAAATTGTTCTGGTTATAGAACGGCCAGCCCAGGGACAGGTAAATGGACTGTACTGAGCCCCCCGCGCGACCGTAGGCAAAGTATATTGGGCCAATCGGTGAATCCACTGCCAGGTAAATGCTGCCTGCTCCGCGTAAATCATCAAAGGCGATGTCACTGCGGGATGCCCACAAATTGCCCTGTTCCAGCGAGATGCCCGCATAGACCGGCGCGGACAAGGGGATGAAGGACTGCCCGGTCAGGCGACGCTGGTACTGCACCATGCCAAACAGCAGTTGTCGGCCCGACAGTTGATTCTGGGCGAAGCCCGACATATTGAACAGTCCGCCCAACAGGTTGAAGTTCTGCGGCTCGGCGCTGGCATGGATGGTTTGCGCCGTCCTGCCGCTGAGAATCACCGTATTCGCCTTGCTGGCGCCGAAACTCATCGCCCCGAGCAGCTGTAATTCCCAACTGTCAAAATCCTCGTCGGAGCCGAAACCGGTAAGATTGCGATCATAGTCGGCGTACAAAAATCCGCCCCGGGTGGGGAAAAAGGCGCTGTCGAGGCTATCGTAGGCATAGGTGGCTGATACACCTCCCTCGTCAAAATCGCTTTCCCCGAGGTCCTCTGTGCCGATACCAACACGATAGTCGCCCAGCGCTCGAAAGACGCCCAATCGAAGCTGTGAGTTGCGGAACAGGTTAACCCCGCCCTCGAGCTCCATCCGGCCCCGCCGTACCCGCCACGACCCTACCGGGGTATCGGTCGCCTGTTCCGGCCCAAGGCCAAACACGTCATAGTCCGTGTAACCGATATAGGGAATAACAAAAAAGCGGGACTTGATATCGATGGGCTGGTAGAAGGAGGTATCGAGAAGTATCGTGTTCCCCAACTGCGCCCGCATCGCCCACTCGGCCCCCAGGCGATTCAAGCCTTTCTGCCGATAGCTGACGCCGATATTGAACTGGCTGTCGCCGTCCATATCATTGACCAGGTTGAGACCGAATTTGAGGTTGTCGGTGCCCCAGGTCTTTTCCACCAGTTTCAGCAGCAGCCCGGTGCCACCGTCCATCGTTACCACCTCATAGTCAACCGACTCAAAATAATCCAGCGCGTAAATCGCGCCGATATCTTCCGCGAGTTGATCTCTATCCAGGAGTTGACCAATTTGCTGGCGGACTCGGGCCAGTACCAGCTCGTCTGATATGACGGAGTTATTTTCAACTTCGATAAACCCCACCAGTGGCTCGCTGGCGGTCCTTTCCGGGCGGCTCGCAACATAAGCCGCCCATTCCTTATCACCGACTGAAAGAGCATCTAACTGGCCTGTCAGCTCAATTGCCGCCGCGTAACCCCTGTCGTAGGCATCCTGGTATTTGTCGAAATCCAGCGTACCAACACCCTGCATATCCGGCGTTACCAGCAAGTCGTTATCACCCAGGTTCTGGAGCTGAACCTCGGTATTTCTTCGGGTCAACATATTAATCATCTGGCCCGTCACCGCCAATACCGAGGTGATTTCGTCCCGGGTGGCCATGGGCGTACCGATATCGACCACGATCAACTTGTCGACACCCATGGTGCGTGCAACGTCCACCGGCAGGTTATTGGCAATGCCGCCATCCACCAGCAGTCTCCCGTCGTGTTCCACCGGCGCAAAAATCGCCGGCAGGGACATACTGGTGCGCATGGCGAGGACGATATCTCCCTCAGAAAAAACATAGGGCTCGCCGGTTTCGATATCGGAGGCCACCGATCGAAAGGGAATAAATAGTTCATCAAAATCCTTGATGGTTTCGGCTTGCACCATCAGGTCCTTGATCAACAGGGTTGCACGCTGACCCTGCACCACTCCCAGCGGAAACCCTAGCTTGCCACCCTTCATGGTAAAGTGGATTTTAACCGGATAGTCGTAATCGTCCTGCTTGCGGATCACCGGTAAATCTGCCCGATCCGGCCGATCCAGGAAGGCCTCCTCCCAATCCATCTGGCTGACTATTTCCCGCAGCTCAGCCGCGCTGATGCCTGTGGCATACAAGCCCCCGACCAGCGCGCCCATACTGGTACCGGCGATGGCATGTACCGGGATCTGCATTTCCTCCAGTGCCTGGATGACACCGACATGAGCCACGCCGCGCGCCCCACCACCACTCAGCACCAGGCCTATGCGCTCCTCCTCGGCATTGCACACACTGACCAACAGCAGTAGACCGACCAACAATGACTTTCGAGGCTTGGACATAACGGGGTGATTTCTCCTTGCTCTATGGCTCTCCGGCCGCTACCGAGAAACCATAGTTTAACTTTTTATTATTATAATATTCAATAAGTTGTAGTAGATTTATAATATTTTTCTATTGCCGGCATGATATCTTAATACGCTCGCATTAATTGGCGGAGAGCAGCCGATCACAAGGGGCTATCGGCGTTCACGCTCGAGTTTTTTCAGCGCCTCACGCCTGGTCTCGACATCGTTCTCCGCTTGCTCCAGCGCGTCTATCCAGGCCTGGTTGGGGCGGGCCCCGCCAAAAGCGGAGCCGACGGTATCACCCTCCTTGATCTCCTTGGCGCTCTCCAGGGTCTTCTCGGCTTGCTCGAGCTCATCCCTGGCATTGTCGTAGCGACCTTGCCAATCCTTCTGCTCCGAGCGAGCTTGCTGGGCCGCTTTCGTATCCGCTCGCTGCTGCTGCTCCATCTGTTGCGGCAGGTCTCCACTGGGCAGCACATTGCCGCTGTCCTGGACATCGACCTTCTCGGCCTCGCTGCCGTCGGCAGGGGGCGCATCGCTAAAGGTAACGTTGCCCTGCTCATCCACGGATTTGTACAGGGTAGTCGCCGCAAGGGCACCACAGCTAACGAACAACAATACTATCAGGCGCTTCATACCAGCCCTCCGGCAATAGACAACAGACTCACCCTATTATAGGCATATTCCTGCCCGGAAAAACCCGTAATGCATCACAGCCACGGGGGTGACCGACTTGAATCCGCGGTATAAGTCACGTAAAGTCTGCCGCCATGGTAAAACCTGTGACAACCCGGAATAATCCAGCCATGAGTCCAGACCAGGAAATCAAGCACCTGCTCGCCCAGGTGCTAGAACTCGATACCAGCGATTACGACAGTTCTACCGCCCTGCTCGGAGCGGTGCCGGAGCTCGATTCCATGGGCGTGGTGACATTGCTCACCGCGCTGGAGGACAAGTACCAGATCGTGCTGGCCGACGATGAATTGGACGCCAGTGTCTTTGAAACCCTGGGAACCCTAAGCCGCTACGTCGCCGATAAGCTGCCGTAGACCGTGCCCGGAGGGCACTAAGGAGGAGCCTGTATGCGCTGGGAAAATGGCAGACGCAGTAGCAATGTCGAGGATCGACGCGGCGGTCGCGGCCGAAAAACTATCGCCGGCGGTGGCCTGGGACTTATCGCGGCACTGTTGATAAGCTGGATATTCGGCATCAACCCACTGGCGGTTCTGGAGGGGATAAATCTCCTTACACCATCACCTGCACCCACCCGCACCGACCCGTCCCAGCGCCCGGCCGCAGAAAACCAACTGGCCGACTTTGTTTCCGTTGTGCTCGCCGATACCGAAGACACCTGGCAAGCGCTGTTTCAACAGGCCGGGCAGCGCTACCAGGAGCCCCACCTGGTATTGTTTACCGGCGTGACCGGTTCCGCGTGCGGCCGTGCCCAATCCGCCATGGGCCCGTTTTACTGCCCCGGTGATCACAAGGTCTATATCGATCTGCAATTCTATGAGGACATGAGAACCCGCTTTGGCGCCCCCGGCGACTTTGCCCAGGCTTATGTCATCGCCCACGAAGTGGGCCACCACGTGCAAACCCTACTGGGCATATCGGATCAGGTGCGCCGGGCGCAGCAGCGCGCGAGCAAGACCGAAGCCAACCAACTCCAGGTACGAATGGAGCTACAGGCCGATTGCTTCTCGGGAATCTGGGCACACCACGCCGACAGGACGCGACATATTCTTGAACGCGGAGATGTCGCCGAGGCACTCAACGCGGCGGCGGCGATTGGTGACGACCGTTTGCAGAAACAGGCCCAGGGCTACGTGGTACCGGAGAGCTTTACCCACGGCTCATCCGCACAACGCGCAAGATGGTTCAATCGCGGCCTGGAGAGCGGCACCATGGAGGCCTGCGACACCTTTTCCGCACAGCGGCTTTAATTGAATGACCGAGAGCAGACTAGCCAGGCCAGGGAGTCGCCAGTACCACCAATTCTGAATACAGGGCATCGATACTGTCGCCGCCCAGCTGTCGGCTGCGAATCTGCTTGGGCTGATCAAAGACCTTGCGCCGGCTGAAAAAAATACGCTGCTGCTGAAGAAAGCGCTCATCCACCTGCAGGGTTTTCATCCCCAGCGCGCTCAGTAAGCGATAGCGAAATCCACCGAGATGGCGACGGAACCAGGCCGGATCGCTGATAAAGTGCACGTGGGCCCGGCCCCGCTTTTTCTCCAGCACCAGGTAACAGCCGCCATCCTTGCCCTCTACCCGGCAATGCTCCAGATCGAGCCCCGAGTGATCCCGGTAGATTTTCGCCATGGCGTCGTCGAGCCGGGACAAGGCCTGGGCACCACGATAGAGACGATAGCGGCTGGGCCATAGCGGCGGAAAACGGTAGACCACCCGGGCGCCGGCATCGAGATCCTGGAAGCCCAGTTTTTTGTACACCGCATAAGCCTCGTGACTGGATGTCAGGCTGGTCAGGGTCACTGACTTGTCGCGCAACAGGGGCATAAGCAACATCACCGACTGCTGGCGATATTCAGGCAGGACAATCCAGCTGGTGAGGTTGCAGATTCGCTGCGCCACGCCGTCGATTTGGCGCTCACTGTACAAAGTGCCGATAAAACCGACGACTTTCTCCCCGTCCTCGACGACATAACCCGGAACAAAATCGGCGCCACGCCACAGGGGTAAAAAAAGCCGGCGCCAGATATCACGGGTGATGCGCGTGTCGTTCAGCTGCCTGAGCAAGGGGTAGACCTGTTCGAAATCCTCCGGGACAGCGGCGCGAATACTACCTCCGGCGCCGGTCAAAGCAGTAGTTCCCTGACTGGCGGATGGCTGAGGAAACCCTGCGGGCTGGCACTCGCGCCATAAGCGCCGGACTGCAGCACCACGACATAGTCGCCGAGTTCCGCCACCGGCAGCTCTACGCCGGCGGCAACGATATCCAATGGCGTGCACAGCGGGCCGACAATCTCCACGCACTCCATGGCCTCGCCGGTAATTTTATCCGCCAATACGACGGGGTAATTCTTGCGCAACACCTGGCCAAAATTTCCCGAGTTTGCCAGGTGGTGGTGCAGGCCGCCGTCGGTCATCAGATAGCGCTGGCCACGGGACATTTTGATATCAGTCACCTGGCAAATATAGTAGCCCGCCTCCCCCACCAGATAGCGGCCGAGCTCCATAACGATCTCCGCCTGCGCCAGCCCCGGGCCACGCCGACCCAGCAGCTGTGCCAGGTTGGCGGCGATGCCATCGAGCGCCAGGGCCTTTTCCCCCGGGAAATAGGGTATGCCGAGACCGCCACCGATATTGACCTTGCGCACCTCCAGGGACGTGCTGTTGGCAATGCGCTCCGCCAGTTCGAAGGTCTTGTTGTGGGCATCTATCAGGGATTGGGCCTGTAAATTCTGCGAGCCGGAAAATATATGCAAGCCCTGGAAATCGAAACAATCCGCAGCCAGGCGTGACAATACATCGGCAACCCGCTCGGCATCGATACCGAATTGTTTAGGCCCGCCGCCCATTTTCATACCCGAGGTCTTGAGCTCGAAATCGGGGTTGACGCGAATGGCGATGCGAGCCTTTTTCCCCTGTCGGGCGGCAATTTCCGCCAGCCGCTCGAGCTCCAGCTCCGATTCGACATTGAGCGTAACGCCCGCGGCAACCGCCGCGGACAATTCCACAGGCTGCTTGGCCGGGCCGGCAAAACTGATATGCTCGGGATCCATGCCACTTCCCAGGGCCACCTGCATTTCCGCCATCGACGCCACATCCAGGCCATCGAGCAGGCACGCCATATGATCGACCAGCGCCGGCATCGGGTTGGCTTTTATCGCGTAGTGCAGCTTCAGGGACTCGGGCATCGCCTGGCGCAGTGCCAGCACGGTCTCGGTGGTGGTGTCGCGGTCGTAGATATAACAGGGAGAGCCCCCGGCAATCGCCACCAACTCGGCAGTGTGGCGCCCGGCGATCAACAGGCGATTATCGCGTAGCGGTAACCGCTGCAAGCGCTCGTGTACGAGTTTGCTCATCCCGTTATGTCCTCGAATTCCGCCCGGTAGCGCTGAACCAATAGTTTGCGGTCGATTTTGCCGTTGGGGTTGCGGGCCAGGGCATCCTGCTCGATGATGCGCTGGGGCACCATATAGGCCGGAAGCTTCTGGCGACAATAGGCCAGCAAGTCCTCGCTCTCCAATGTTCCCCCGGCACTGCCAACCGCCACCACCACGATCGCCTGCCCCAGGCGCTGGTGCGGGATACCGATGGCAGTGGCCTCCGCCACCAGGCCCGAGGCATAGACCACCTCCTCCAGTTCCGTGGGGCTTACCCGGTAGCCGGAGCTTTTGATCATATCGTCCTTGCGGCCGATAAAGTACAAATAGCCGTCCTCGTCCCGCTTTACCGTATCGCCGGACCAGACCGCGATTTCCTCGATCGCGATATCCTCTGCCTGGTGTGGTACTGGCCGAAATCTCTCGGCGGTGCGCTCCACATCCCCCCAGTAACCCATCGCCACCAGGCTGCCACGGTGGACCAATTCGCCCGGCTCATGGGGACCACAGCGCTCGCCGGCCTCGTTGATGACCAACAGTTCCGCATTGGGAATGGCCTTGCCCATAGAACCCGGACGCCGGTCGATTTGCGACGGCGGAAGATAGCTGGAGCGGAACGCCTCGGTCAGTCCGTACATGAGATAAGGGCTGGCTTTGCCGAATACCCTCCGCAACACACTGAGCGTAGAAAGCGGCATGGCGCCACCAGAGTTGGTAAAGTAGCGCAGCGTATCGGTATTGACCTCCGACCAGTCCAGCTCCGCCAGTTGCACCCACAGGGGTGGCACCGCGGCCAGGCCGGTAATGCCGAAGCGGTCGATGGCCTTGAGAATATCCCTGGGCATCAGGTATTCCAGCAAATAACAACTGGCACCCACCGAAAATGCGGTAGTCAGCTGACTCAAGCCATAGTCGAAGCTCAGGGGCAGCACCGCCAGCAAGCGGTCCCGCTCGGTATTCTCCAGGTACTCGGCAACACTGTGGGCACCCGTCAGCATATTGCGATGGGATAACACGACCCCTTTGGGGTGTCCGGTACTGCCCGAGGTGTAGAGTATCGCCGCCATATCGGTATCGATAGTCGCCGGTGAAACCGGTTTTTCACCGCCACCACACAGTGAAGCATAATTGCTGACGCCGTCACTATCGGGCGGCACATCCCCATCGACAAGCACCACCCGGTTTAAATCGTGGCATTGCTGCAACAGAGGTTGTAACTGTTTATAACGAGATTGCTGAGTGACCAACAGCCTGACATTGCAATCCTGCAGTATGTAGCATACCTGCTCCGGCTTTAGCACCGGATTGACCGGCACGAAGACCGCACCCGCCGCCGAAGCGGCAAAAAAGCTGACCACGGCCTGGGGTATCTTGGGCAGATACACGGCGACACGTTCGCCCCGGGACAGGCCCAGTTGCTGTAAACTCGCCGCCAACGCCATAAGCTCCGCAGACAGCTCCGCGTAACTGGTGCGTGTATCGCGGTGAGCCAGGGCGATATTGTCAGGCGTCAGCTCGGCCTGCCGGGTGATCAGAGAATGTAGGAGATAGCGCATTGGGCCGACTGCCGCCTGGTGGTGTGGCCCCATTGTAGCAAATGCGCCAAAAATTGTGCGCCGATGGAACTTCGCAATCCAGCAAAAATGGTTATCATGCACAGACGCTCCGGAAAGAGAATCCACTTTCCACCAATGATATGGACCACAGTTCCATGAATCACTATCAGGCCAGTGAGTTAAAAGACAGCGCACTGAATCTGGCTACGCCCTTTATGGTGTCTATTTCGCCAGGCGACGAGCTACCGCCCTGGCGTTGCAACACTATCTTGCGCCACTTGCCGGGCAAACGCCTGGTATTGGAACTGGAGCGGGATTCACAGCGCGTCCTGTGCAAATTGTTTTTCCAGGGCCGGGACTACCAGCGGGAGTTACGGGGCTACCGACACCTGCGACGAGGGGCGGTGAACACACCCGGGATGCTCGAGCACTACCACCTTGCCGCCGGAAACTACCGGGTCATTCTCTACCAGTTTATTGCCGGCCCGACCCTGGAACAATTGAACCAGGAGCATGCCCTGGACGAGACCAGCCCTGCCCTGTTGAAAACAGTCGCTGTTGCCGCGGCCATGCACAAGGTGGGCCTGCGGCAAATCGACATCCATCCGGGAAACTACCTTTACTACCAGGGCGAAATACAGCTTGTGGACACCGCCGCCGTGCGCCGGCACAGCGCCCCACTACCCGGGAAACTGGCGCTGCACAACCTGGCGGATTTACTGGCGCAGTTTTTCCCCGGCCAGATCCATGGCCTGGAGCCGATATGGCAAGCTTACTGCCGCGCCCACCCCCAACCCGGATGGCAACCGGACCAACTCCCCGCGGCAATCGACAAAATGCGCCGATTGCGCTGGCGCCACTATCGGCGCAAGCTGAGCCGGAACTGCAGCGATTTTATCTTCCACCAGGACAGTACTCGCTTACAGGTATGGCTGCGGAATTCCGACAGCCCCGACATGCAGGCCCTGCTCGAGCGGCCGGACGAGGCGATGGAGGCCGGCGAATACCTGAAGCGCGGCAATACCGCCACGGTTGCCCGATCGAACCTGGACGGCGCGTTTATTGCCGTCAAACGCTACAACATCAAGCACTGGCGACACCGGCTGAGTCGTTGCTGGCGGCCGACCCGGGCCTGGCGCTCCTGGCACAACGCCCACTACCTGTTATTCAACGGCCTGCAGACCCCTCGCCCCCTGGCCCTGATCGAGGAGCGCTGCGGCCCCCTGCGTGGACGAGGTTTTTACATTTGCGACTTTGTCGAGGGCGACGATTTGAAATCCGCCTTGATCGAAGCAGACAGCAGCTGCCGCAGCGAACTGATACGACAATTCGCCGAAATCCTCCGTCGCTATTACCGCAGCGGGATCAGCCACGGCGATATGAAAGCCGACAACTTTATCGTCACCGACACCGGTGTTACGATTATCGACCTCGATCCAATGAAACACCATCGACGCCATGGACCGCTGGTTCACCACTTGCAACGGGACATCCGGCGATTCCTGGCAAATTTTGACGAGGCGGAGGCGGGTGATATCAAGCGACAACTGTTCCCGCTACTTCCCGAGGCATTGCGTTCCTGAGCCATGCGAGTACTCCTGTTAGTACAAAAAGAACAGCGTATTATTCTCGATCGCTTTTATGACTCGATCGCGCGGCACAGTGGCGACTGCGAGGTGAGATGGCTGGACTCTTCGCAGCAAGCCAATTTACGGCGTTACTTCAAGGATATCGACAGTGCCGGCTACGACCGCATCATATTCTTCCTGCGCTTTAAAAAAGAAATTCGCCAGCGACGCTTTATCCGCACCGTTCCCAATCTGGTGATTCTCGAGCACGACGCCTACCAGAATTACATTACTGACAAATACCAGGGCGTATTCAGCGAACACTATCGCGCCCTGCCCTGGGCGCGGATCATCTGCTCAGGCTACGAACTGTCCCTCCGCTTGCGAGCCGAGGGGTTTGACGCCGTGTTTGTCGCCAAGGGCTACGACCAGGCGCTGTTGCAAAACCGCGGACAGCGGCGCGACATCGAGCTGGGTTTTCTCGGCTCGATCGAGAGCAAGACCTACGACAGCCGGCGGCAACTGCTGGAACAACTGGCGAGCCGTGAGCAGCTGCTGGTAAAACGTACCCGCTCGGGTGAAGAATACGCCGCGACGCTAAATCGCATCCGGTTTTTTATCAGTGCGGATGTCGGCCTGGGCGAGTATATGATTAAAAACTTTGAGGCCATGGCCTGTGGCTGTATCGTGGTGGCCTGGGACCAGGGAGAGGTCGAAAACCAGGCACTGGGGCTGGTCGATATGGAAAACATCGTACTCTACCAGGGAATCGATGAGTTACTGGGAAAGCTCGAACAGCTACGCGCATCCCCCGGTCTGGCGGACGACATCGCCACAGCCGGCCAGCGCCTGGCAGAGCAAAATTATAGCTGGGAAAAACTCGGCGCCGATGTCGCCAGGGCGCTGCAAACTCCGCTTCGCCAGCGTCGTTGTCGAACATTTCTGGGGATAAATCGCTATAGCTGGCCCGGGCCGAACGAAAATGACTGAGATGCCACTGGAGAAGCTATGCGTGACCTGACCGTAGCCCTCGCCCAGGGGGTATTGCACTGGGAATCCCCCGCGGACAATCGCAACTACTTCGAGGCGATGATCCGTGACAGCGGGCAGTCCCTGGACCTCATCGTGTTACCCGAAATGTTCAACAGCGGTTTTTCGATGAACGCCGCGGAAAACGCCGAGACCATGGACGGGCCGAGCGTGGCCTGGATGAGCGCCATGGCGCATTCCGAACAGGCCGCCGTGTGCGGCAGCCTGGCGATTGCCCAGGACGGGGCGGTATACAATCGCCTGGTGTTTGCCCGACCCGACGGCGCTATCTCCTGTTACGACAAGCGCCACCTGTTTCGCATGGCCGGCGAACATGAGCGTTACGCCGCGGGGAAAAGTAAAATTATTATCGACTGGCGGGGCTGGCGCATCTGCCCCCTGGTTTGCTACGACCTGCGCTTCCCGGCCTGGAGCCGCAGCCCCGACGACTACGACCTGCTCATCTACGTGGCCAACTGGCCCCGGGCGCGGCGCACACACTGGCGGCAGCTGCTTATCGCCCGGGCCATCGAAAACCTCAGCGCCGTGATCGGCGTAAACCGGGTCGGGATGGACGGGAACGACGTGAGCTACAGCGGCGACAGCATGGTGATCGACGCCATGGGCAATCTGCTGCTCGACCCCGGTGAGGAAGTGGGACTGCATATTTGCACGCTGGAGCACCAGGCCCAGTGTGATTACCGCGACAGCTTCCCGGCGCACATGGACGCCGACCGCTTTGTAGTTACCGACTGATAGTTACCGACTGATGTCGATCTAGCGAATGACGGTCACCGCACAATGGGCTTCACGGATCACTCGCTCACTGACACTACCTAACAATATTTCTCCCAGGGGGGACAAACCACGGCTGCCCATTACGATATGATTAAAATCCCCGGTCTTGCAAGCATAGATGATCTCGTCGGCAGCGTCGCCGATGACGGCAATGGATTCCTCAATCGGGCTGATATCGCCTATCGCCGCCCTGGCTTTTTCGAAGCTGGGAGATGCTTCTGACTGCGTGGCACGCTCGACCTCCTCCTTCGACAGATGCGCCAGGCCCATGGCCTCCGCGCCGGGAAGCATATGTACGTGTATCAGCGTAACTGAACCACCGGACTCGGAAGCCCGCTGGGCCGCCCATACAGCGGCCTGCGCTGATTGATCCGAGCCGTCTACCGGTACCAACATTTTTGTCATTGAACTGTTTCCCCTTTCGTGCTCTTGTAAGACAAAGATCCTAATGCAGGATCTGGCTGTCGCCCTCGGTCACCGACACAGTGCCGGTGGCTTTACTTGCCGCTTTCCTCACGGGAGCCTTGCGGGCGGTTTTTTTCGGGCCGGCTTTTTTTACCGCGGCCTTTTTTATTGCCGCTTTTTTAACCGGTGTTTTCGTTACCCCGGCCTTTTTCGCCTTCGCCTTACGTGCCGGCTTCAGGGCAACTTTCTTTTTTAATACGGCTTTGCGCCGGGGTTGCTCCGCTTGACGGGCCTTGCCCAACACGGCGCGCTTCAATTCCTTAAAGGAAGCTTTCAAGCACTCACGATAGAAATCCGGGTCGGGCATTATGTCGCGATCGGCCAGAACTGAAAGGGTCAGCACACCACTGGAACTGAATACGGTATGAAACAAACCGCAGCCCGGCGTCAATACACCCATACCATAATAACGCACCAGGCGGGCGCCGGCACAGTACAGGTCAAAATTGGGGCCGGCGACATTGGTCACCACGCTGCTGAGATTTACCGGCATTTTGGTGGAAAATTCTTTCTCGGCGTAGAGCCGCGCCGCCGCCTTGCTGAACCACGGGGGAAACACACCGGCAAGCTTCAGCGTATCGGTCAGCGGCGTGTTTTCACCAAACTCCTTTGCCTCAAGGCTACTTCGGTAAATGGCGTGCAGCCG
>JAUXCW010000303.1 GCA_030618705.1 Gammaproteobacteria bacterium
CAGCCCCAGTGCGAGGCTATTTTGCGTCGTATGCTGGCCTGAGGAGCATGTAAAAAACCCGGCGCAATGCCGGGTTGAGAGGGGGTGCTTGTGGAGTGTGTCCCACAGCGCTGTGTAAACCCTTTTCTATTACAGCGGTGTGACAGTATTGATCCGCAGCCAGGTACGCAATTCAAGTTCAGAGTGAGAGCCGGATAAAGACTTGCTCCGGTATGGCCTTGATGACCCACATGATGTAACGCCAGAAAAACGGCAGATAGATTACGGTTTTGTTCTTTTCTATGCCCTTGAGTATACCCCGGGCGATATCTTCCGGTTGCGCCCAGAGTGCGCCCTTGTCGAATTCCGCGGTCATGGGTGAGTCGACGAATCCCGGTTTGATGGTCAGCACCTGCACGCCGCTTTTGTGCAGGCGGTTGCGCAAGCCCTGGAGAAACGTGGCGACCATGCTTTTGGCTGCGCCGTAGACATAGTTTGATTGGCGCCCGCGATCGCCGGCTACCGAGCCGATGACCGCCAGGGTTCCGCTGCCGTTGGCTTCCATCCTGTTGGCGAGAAGAGTCAGTAGTGAAATAACACTAATGGCGTTGGTATTGATCTCCTGCAGGGTCAAGCCGAAATTATGCTCGCAGGCTTTCTGGTCGGGCAGTGTGCCATGGGCGATCAGGGCGATGTCCAGCCCGCCTAACTGCTCGACGGCTTTATCCAGCACAGTTTTGTGCTCGCGTAGTTTGTTGGCGTCGAGGTTGGCGCTGTAAACGTGTTCTGCGCCCCTGATTTCGAGATCCTTTGCCATGGCGTCCAGGCGAACCTCGTTACGGGCGAGGAGGAAAAGGCGATCCCCCCTGGCGGCAAAGAGTCTTGCCGTGGCTTCGGCAATGGCCGAGGTGGCGCCGATTATCAATACTTTTCTCATGCTTGACTAAATCCCCAGTCGTTCTGATTGCAATGACTTGAACACTGTATCGGCCCCGTATTGTTGCCGGACTTTCTCAAACTCGCGCCAGTCTGGATAGCTGAGCTTGAAGGTCTGTTCGCTCATGCGGACATCCTTGGACAGGTAGATGCGACCGCCGTAATCCAGTACGATTTTGTCCAGTTCCTCCAGCAAGGGAAACAGCCCCCGGTCGATTTTAAAATCCAGGGCCAGGGTGTATCCCTCCATGGGGAAGGATAGATAGTTGTGATTAGCCTTGCCGAAGGCCTTCAGCACCGCGAGGAAGGAGCCCCGTTTGGATTCGCTGATGCGCTCCAGTACGGCCCTCATCCCCTGCAGGCCAGCTTCCCGGGGCAGTACAAACTGATACTGGGTAAAGCCGTTCTTGCCGTACATGCGGTTCCACTGGTGGATGCCGTCCAGCGGGTAAAAGAACGGTTCATAGTGGATGGTGGCGGTGGTTTTTTTTCCGCGAATGCGATTGTAGTAGAGGGTATTGAACGCCTGGATCGAAAATCGATTGAGCAACATCCCGGGAAGGTCGACCGGAATACTCAGTGCGGCCGGTTTGCCGGCCCGCAGTTCACCTTGCTCCGCGTGCTCCCCGACGGTGAGCAGAGAGCGGCCCAGTTTATCGCCGCTCGCCAGGCAGTCGATCCAGGCGACGGAATAGCTTGAACTGTCGTATTGCGCAAACAGTTCGATGACTTCTTCCAGCCTCTCCGCTTTGATGGTGGTCTGGTTGATGTCGGAGCTGCGAATCGGCTTCAAGCGAAAGCTCGCGTCCAGGATAATCCCGGTAAGCCCCATACCCCCGCAAGTCGCCTGGAACAGCTCCGGAGTTTGCTCTGCCGAGCAAGCCACGACCTGGCCGTCTGCAAGGGCCAGTCGAAATGAACTGACATGATCGGCAAAGCTGCCCTCGCAGTGGTGATTCTTGCCGTGGACGTCGCTGGCGATGGCGCCGCCCACGGTAATAAACTTGGTGCCCGGAGTGATCGGAAGGAACCAGCCCCGCGGCACGAAATGCTTTAGAATATCTTCCAGGCTGATCCCCGCCCCGCAGCGCAGCATGCCACTGTTATCATCAAAATCCAGGAACTGATCCAGGCGGCGGGTGTGTAGCTGGGTGCTCGCCAGGGAGCTATCTCCGTAGCTGCGACCCATGCCCCTGGCGATACCACAGAATCCCTGCGCACCAGCCAGGAGTTGTTTAACCGCCGCCGGTGAGGACGGGGTAATAATGCGGGATTGGATTACCGGATACTTGCCCCAGCCCGTTGTTTCCATGGATACCTCGTATGTGTATGGCCTGCTCAATCAACGCGGGCATATCGCCTGCGAGTCGCTAGTGTAGCCGGCTGCCAATATACCCCAGCTCAGGTGTTCAAACCATTGAAACAAAAGAAACTATTGCCGGTTTTTAACGCTCGTAATACGCTGAATTCGAGACCAGGGGAGAGATTGATTATTGCCCCAATTGGTTGACTATAACCCCGCGCTTCTCTATAGTTCGCCACCCTGAAAGCCGATCTGCGCCTGTAGCTCAGCTGGATAGAGTACCTGGCTACGAACCAGGTGGTCGGGAGTTCGAATCTCTCCAGGCGCGCCATACAAAAAGGCCCACCCATAGGGTGGGTTTTTTTGTATGTGGTGTCTGGAAAACGTGGTTCGAACTCGGAGTTCGACAAATCGGCAGGACAGCCGATTTGCACGGCCAACGGCCGCCCACAGGGAGAGCGCCATGGACGGCGCGAGTGAATCTCTCCAGGCGCGCCATACCAGAAAGCCCACCCACGCGGTGGGTTTTTTTGTATGTGCTCTTGGAGCAACTAGCTCGGTAAAATGGGTAGCGTCCCCTTTAAATCCTGCGTCACTTACCACTTTCACCAAGACGCAAAGATCACCAGGAAAAACCCTCGCGGTGCTGGCTTCCTGGCGAGAGAAAAATGATCTCTTTATAGGAAAAGAAAAAAGCCAGGCCCGCCTGTTGCGGTGCCTGGCTTCTGTGAATCACCCGACTCAAATCAGCAAATATCGCTGAGTTTAATGAGACCCGCCCTGGGTGCTCAGTGAGTCCATGACCTGGTCCAGTGAGAAGCTGGCCGCCTTCATGCGTGGAGGGTACTCCTTGAAAGTTGCGAGGAATTCCCCCACAAATGTCTGTGCTGGAAGCAACAGATAAACCCGGTCCAGCATCCAGTCGTAATAGGTGTTGGATGTTAACTGGGCGCGCTCGTAGGGATCGCGGCGCAGGTTGAAGATCAGCGGTACGCGCAGCGGGGTAAACGGGTTGGCCCAGGTCTCGAAGGTCACCTCTATGCGCTGCTCCATGAAGACCGCCTTCCAGTCATTATAGCGCAGCGCCGTAAGGTCGCCGTCATCGGAGAAGTAGAAGATCTCGTGGCGGGCGCTCTCTTTGCTCTCGCCGGTCAGCATCGGTAGCTGGTTGTAGCCGTCAAGATGCACCTTGTAGTGTCTGCCGTTGGCTTCATAGCCGCTTAGCAGTTTCTCCTTGACCTCGCTGTTACCCGCAGCCGCAAGGAGAGTAGGCATCCAGTCCATGTGGTGCATGATGCCGTTGGAGACGCTATCGGCCGGAATATGACCGGGCCAGCGCACCATCGCGGGTACGCGCCAGCCGCCCTCCCAGTTGGTATTTTTCTCACCGCGGAAGGGGGTCATAGCGGCATCGGGCCAGGTGTTCATGTGCGGGCCGTTGTCGGTGGAGTAGAAAACGATGGTGTTGTCGGCAATGCCCAGATCATCGAGCTTTTTCAGGAACAGGCCGATGTGACGATCATGCTCCACCATGCCGTCGCTGTACTCATCCTGGCCGGAGATGCCGCGCAGCTCTTCTTTCACATGGGTGCGAAAGTGCATGCGAGTGCCGCTCCACCACACGAACCAGGGCTTTCCCGCCTTGTGCTGGCGGTCGATGAAGTCGAGGGCGGCCGCGGAAGTTTCATCATCCACAGTCTCCATGCGCTTTTTGGTCAGCGGGCCGGTATCCTCGATCTTGCCGTCGGCATAGGAGTGGATCACACCGCGCGGGCCGAATTTCTTGTGGAATTCCGGGTTCTTGGGGTAATCCTCGTTCTCAGGCTCCTCCTCGGCATTCAGGTGATAGAGGTT
>JAUXCW010000048.1 GCA_030618705.1 Gammaproteobacteria bacterium
GATGCCGAAATCCTCCTGCGCCCGTTGGCCTGCAGACCGCCAATCGGCCTTATGGCCCATCGACGTACCGCCCTGTCGGGCACTCGCCGCTCCGGCCAAACCGCCAAGCAAGAGTGCGACAACGCAAACCGCGACTAAAGTGACGCCGCGTCCGGGATTCGATTCTGGATAGGTTCTCTGTTGCAACAAGGCCTTGTCGTCCTGCCCGGCAGTGATGGCTTTCACGCCCGCTAGTGCGCTGGTCATCGTGATTTAAACAAAACTAACGTACCAAAAAGTATCGAGGCGTGGAAAGTATAGACCAAAACCACAGCGTGTGGCATAGGCTGGCCTTTACTGCGTTTTGCTCCAACCGGCGCCCTGACGCGGCCCCTGCGAAGTGTGGTATTTTGCCTGTTACTGGATGACGGGTTGTAATCGAAACCGGTATTCGTAGTCTTTTGCCGGCAGGCGATAATGCTTGAGCGGTTTGGCGCCCCAGCTATCGAGGCTACCGAGTCCCATCTGCCGGTAATCGATATCCACTTCCACCAGTTCCCTCGGTTGAATCTGGCCGGCGTGCCGCTGCTGCTTCACATTCGACGGCCCGAGACCCAGCTCATCCAGTGTGTAGTGCAGGGCGCTCATGTCCACGGTCGGTTCTCCTTCGATCTTTAGACCGGTCCCAGTCTGGTCGGTGATGGTCATCCACCGCACCTCGGTGAGATTGCCGGTTTCCTGGGGGCGGATATAGGGGTGGTATTGCTCCGCCACCGTGCTGCTGTATATGCCCACCAGAGCACTGCTCTTGCGGTCCCAATAGGATTCATGGGGTCCGCGGCCGTACCAATCCAGCTGCGAATACTGCACCGGCATCTGCAGGGTCATGCCCAGCTTCGGCAGCAGGGGCAGGCCGCTGCCGGGCGAAAAGCTGGCGTAAACCTCGATCGCGCCGTTGCCATCGATGGCATAACGGGTGGTGTAGGTCGACCCTCCCTGCAACTTGTGCTCGGTCTGAAGAACAACTTTATCGGGTGCCGGCTGTTGCCACTGCATTGCTTTTAGCTCCGCGCCGTCCCAGGCGCCCCGCCACACTGCCAGCTTTTCATGGAAGTGCGCGCCGTAGTCGTTGTCGGTGATCGGTCGCCAGAAATTTGGGCGCAGGGCCCGGGAGATCAGGTCGCGGTCGCCGAGTCGGAAGGATTCCAGCAGGCCGTTCTCGCGGTTGAAGCCGATGCGAAAGCTTGTATTGCCCGTGTTCCCGCTAATCGTCGCGCTGGACCGGTCGAGGGCCAGGGCCGGTGTCGCCTGTTCCGGCTCGATAGCCGGGACGCCGTCATTGCGCAATGGAATCTGTTGTCGTGCGATGATATGGCCCGCTGGCAGCAGGGGTTCGTCCTGCGCCAGTCGGAATTCGGCATTGAGGAAATACTCGGTTCCCGGCTGTAGTGAGGTGGTGAACGGAATCCCTAACGGTACGACTTGCTGTGGTGCTGCGCGCAAGCGTTCCATCTCTCCCTGTTCGACGATCTCGCCATCGGCCAGCAACTGCCAGTGCAGCCTGACATTGTCCAGTTCGCTGAAAAAGAATTCGTTGTAGAGTTCAAACCGCCGCTCATCCTGGTCCAGCAGCCGCAGATGCAGGTCCTGGTAGACCTGCTTGACTTCATGCAGCGCCGGACTGGGGCGCCGATCCGGCATTACCAGGCCGTTGTTGAGAAAGTTGTTGTCGCTGGGGGTGCCCTCGGGGCCGGCGTCCCCGCCGTAAGCGAAGTAGCGCTCGCCGTCTTTTTCCACCAGCAATCCCTGGTCGACCCAGTCCCAGATGAAGCCCCCCTGCAATTTGGGGTAGCGGCGGATGAGTTCCCAGTAGTCCGCCAGGTTGCCGACGCTGTTGCCCATGGCATGCACGTATTCGCACATAATCAACGGGCGCGGGTCGCGGCCTTCAGCATAATCCTCCAGATACTGGAGTTTGGAGTACATGGGCACGACGATATCCGTTTCCGCACTGGTGCCGGCCCGCTCGTATTGCACCGGCCGCGTCGGATCGCGATCTTTGATCCAGCGGTAGCCGGCCTTGAAGTTGATGCCGTGGCCGGCTTCGTTACCCATGGACCAGATCACCACCGAGGGATGGTTCTTGTCCCGCTCCACCATGCGCTGTAAGCGGGTCAGGTGGGCGGTCTGCCAGGGGCGCTTTTTCGCCAGGGAACGCCAACCGTAGCCCATGCCGTGGGATTCGATATTGGCCTCGTCGATCAGGTACAGGCCGTATTCGTCGGCTAGCTCGTACCAGCGCGGGTCGTTGGGATAGTGGGAGGTGCGCACCGCGTTGATGTTGTGTTGTTTCATCAGGCGGATGTCCTCGAGCATCAAGGCCTCGGACACCACGTGGCCGGTGATCGGGTCGTGTTCGTGGCGGTTGACGCCTTTTAACAAGACCGGTCGGCCGTTGACCAGCAACTGGCCGCCGCTGATTTCCGAAGTGCGGAAGCCCACCCGGGAGCGGATCACCTGCAGGGTGTCCTCGCCCTCGCGCAGGGTGATTTGCAGGTCATAGAGGTTGGGACGCTCCGCCGACCAGGTCTTTACGCCGGGGATGTCGTGGGTAAACGTCGACTTTGCGACCGCCTCCTGTGTCGCCTGGTAGACGGTAGTGCCGTCGCGGTCGGTGAGGGAGATATCGAGTTGTGTGCTACCGGCCGCCGCTGCGGACACATCCACCGATAGCGCCAGCGCTCCATTGCGATAGCTATCGTCCAGCGAGGCGACCACCTGATAGTCGAGCACCTGTTGCTGTGGCGTGGCGTAGAGGTAGACATCGCGCTCGATGCCGCTGATGCGCCAGAAATCCTGCGCTTCCAGGAAGGAGCCGTCGCTCCAGCGGTAGACTTCCAGCGCAATGGTGTTTTCGCCGCCGGTAAGCCACTCGGTGACGTCAAATTCCGCGGGCAGTTTGCTGCCCTCGCTGTAGCCCACCTGCACACCGTTTACCCAGAGATAAAAGGCCGATTTGACCGCGCCGAAGTGCAGGGTGATATTGCGGCCGAGCCAGGACTCGTCCAGTTCGAATACCCTGCGGTAGGAGCCCACCGGGTTGTAGCCCTCGGGGATACGGGGCGGCCTGGGTTTTTCCATGCTGAAGGGGTAGTTCTGGTTGACGTAGATGGGGATGCCGTAGCCCTCCAGCTCCCAGTTGGCGGGCACCGGGATAGAAGCCCATTGGGAATCGTCGAAATCCAGCCGGTAAAACCCCTCCGGGCGATCGGCGGGATCCCGTACCCAGTGGAATTTCCACGGCCCGTTTAAGGACTGGAAATAGCGGGATCGGGATTTATCGCCCTGGCGGGCAAGGGCTTCACTTTCGTGGGCATAAAAGGTAGCGCGGGGCGGCAGTTTGTTGATTTCCACCACCTCGGGGTCCCGCAGCTCGGGTTTCAGGCTGCTGTCGTCGGCAGCAAGTAAAGAAGCCGGACCGAGAAGTGTAAACAACAGTAGTGCGTAGCTGATTGTTAATATTCGTCTGCCCAAACTGTTAGTCCTCTTCCGGCTGGCGGTAGTTTATGTTCATTATTTCCAGGCGCTGCAGGTGTACATCAAGCCGTTGCAGGAAAGCCTGGTAGTCCCGCTGTTCCGGCTCCTGGTTTAGCCACACCACCTCCGCCAATGCCGAAACCCGGGGGAAGGCCATGTACTCTACGTGCTCCGGAGTCTTTATATATTCTGTCCAGAGCTGCCCCTGGGCGCCGAGAATGTGGCTGCTCTCTTCCTCGGTGAGGGCGCCCGGTATCGGGTCGTAATAGTAGACTTTTTTCAGCGGGATGTAACCGCCGATCGCCAGCGGCTCCCCACCGGACTCGCTCTGGTAGTGGTCGAAGTAGGTGTAGTTGTTGTCCGCCATCACCACATCGTGGCCGGCCCGGGCGGCGGCAATACCGCCGGTTGCGCCGCGCCAGGACATCACCGTGGCGCCCCGGGCGAGGCCGCCTTGCAGAATTTCATCCCAGCCGATCAGGCGTCGGCCGTTCTGGCTCAGAAACTCATCGATCTGGCGGATAAACCAGCTCTGCATTTCTTCCTCGTTTTCCAGGCCTCGCTCTTCCATTAACAGCTGCACCCGGGGGTTGTTTATCCACTGGTCCTTGCGAGCCTCGTCGCCACCGATATGGATGTAGTCATCGGGAAACAGCTCCATCACCTCGGTCAAAACGTTCTTGAGAAAATCGATGGTGCTCTGTTCCGGATTGTAGATATAGGGGCTCACACCCCACCCCCGCTTGACGCCTACCGCCTCGTCGCTGCTGCCGAGTTCCGGGTAGGCGGCCACTGCCGCCTGGGCATGGCCGGGCATCTCGATCTCGGGCACTACCATTACGTGGCGTGTGCGGGCGTAGTCGACGATGTCGCGCACTTGCTGCCGGGTGTAGAAACCGCCATAGCGCTGGCCATCGTACTGGTGTACCGGTTCGATCCAGGGGAACAGCCGGTTCCACCAGCGGCGGCTATCCCCGTAGTGGCCGACCAGGGTTTCATCGCGCCAGGCCCCCACCCCGGTCAGCAGCGGATACCGTTTGATCTCGAGGCGCCAGCCCTGGTCATCGGTCAGGTGCCAGTGGAGGCGGTTCATCTTGTGCAGCGCCAGCTGGTCGATAAACTGCTTGATAAAATCCACTGGCATAAAATGGCGGCCGACATCCAGGAGCATGCCACGCCAGCTGAATGCGGGTTGGTCGGCGATGCGGACGCAGGGGATGGTCCAGTCCCGCTCCTGTTTCTCTTTGGCGAAGATCTCCACGGGGAACAACTGGCGCAGGCTCTGCACGCCGTAGAACAAACCGGCTGGCCTGGCGGCGCTGATACGAACGCCGTTCTCATCCACGGTGAGTAAATAGCTTTCATCGCCCGGAGCCCGGTTGTCGCCCGCTGACTGTGGCTCGTCGTTTAGTTCCAGTAAAATGCCGCCGGCTTGCCAGGCCTCTGCCGCCTGGGCAGGCAGTGACCACCCCAGTGCGGGTGCCAACTCGGCGGATAGGTAGTCAGCAATTGCCGAGGCGCCCCGCGTGTAATAGATTCGCGTGTCCGCTGTCAGACGGAAGTTGCCGGATTTCCGTGTCATTTCGAGTGGCGCGGGTATCAGATTCGGGGCGGCTGCCGCGCAGGGGCTGAGGGCCGACAGCAAGGTCCACGACAGTAGCCACAGGCTTATCAAGTGGCCTGGATATTTAACCATTCCCCGATGCCTCTCTGGTGGTGCTCTCCGCTTGCAGCGCAGACTTTCTGGCAAGCGTCCGAACAATAATTCGAGCGATTACGACGCTGCAGACGCAAGCGACCAGGCCGAGTGCCAGCGCCACGGCAGTGTTGCCGTAGAGCCAGTAACCGATCGCAAACAAAGTGCTGTAGATGGCAATAGCCGCAACCAGGACGCAGAGCAGCAACTCGGGAAGATTGTCCGCCGGAGTGTCGCTGCGCAGGGATTCTCCTTCTGCCTCTGCCTCGCGATCCACCCGCGCCCAGCCGGGACCGCCCGGTTGTACCAGGCGCACGAAGCTTCGCAGGGTTCGGGTATCGGTGGCCGGGGTCAACCAGGTGACCAGTAACCAGCCCGCGGTGGTCACGGCAACACCGCACACAAGTTTTTTCCAGTCGCTCCAGTCGGACGGGCCGATAAAATGAAAGTACAGCGCGACGCCGAAGGATATAACCATGGCGGCGATCTCGCTCCAGGCATTGATGCGCCACCAGAACCAGCGCAGGATAAACAGCAGGCCGGTGCCGGCACCGATGGTCAGCAAAATGCTGAAGGCCTGCAGGGCATTTTCCAACAGCAGGGCGACGATGCAGGAGGCGATCATCAATAGTACGGTGACCAGGCGCCCCATTCTCACCTGGGCCCTATCACTGGCCTCCGGCCGAAGAAAGCGCTTGTAGAAATCGTTCACCACGTAGGACGCCCCCCAGTTTAACTGGGTGGACATGGTGGACATATAGGCCGATACCAGCGAGGCCACCACCAGCCCCAGCAGGCCGTGGGGCAGGAAGGTCAACATGGCGGGGTAGGCCAGGTCGTGTCCGATGATATCGTTGTCCAGTTGAGGAAACGCGCTTTGCAATGCACTGAGATCCGGGAAAACCACCAGTGAGGCCAGCGCAACCAGTATCCACGGCCAGGGGCGCAGCGCATAGTGGCAGAACTGAAAGAAGATTACGGCCGCCATTGCATGGCGCTCGTTTTTTGCCGCCAGCATGCGTTGAGCCACGTAGCCGCCACCGCCGGGCTCCGAGCCCGGATACCAGACGCTCCACCACTGCACCGCCAGCGGGATGATAAAAATCGACAGCGCCATTTCGGTGTCGGAGAAATCCGGCAACATGGACAGCTTGTCCTGCAGCGCTGGATTGCTGACCAGCTTGTCCAGGCCACCTACCATGGGGTGATTGACCGCCACCCAGGCCGCGGCGACGGCTCCGGTCATGGTGATGACGAACAGGATCAGGTCGGTCAGCAGCACCCCGAGAAACCCCCCCATGGCGCTGAACACCGCAGTAACGGTGCCGGCGATGAGCACTGTCTCCCATGGCTCCAGCCCGATCATGACGGCGCCTATCTTAATGGCGGCCAGGGTTACGGTGGCCATCACCATGACGTTGAAAAACACGCCCAGATAGATGGCGCGGAATCCCCGCACGATGCCGGCGGAACGACCACTGTAGCGGATCTCGTAAAAGGCCAGGTCGGTCATCACCCCGGAGCGGCGCCATAGCTGGGCGTAGACGAAGGCGGTCAATACCCCGGTCAGCAAAAAGGCCCACCAGACCCAGTTGCCGGAGACACCATTGGTGCGCACGATATTGGTCACCAGGTTGGGAGTATCGGTAGAGAAGGTGGTGGCGACCATGGAGGTGCCCAGTAACCACCAGGGCATATTGCGGCCGGAGAGGAAGAAGGACTCCGCATTGCGGCCGGAACGGCGGCTGACCAGCCAGCCGATCAACAGGGAAGTGATAAAAAAACCGGTGACAATCAGCCAGTCGATCCAGATTAATTGCACCGCGATTTCCCACCCTGCCTGGGCCATTATTTTTTGAAGTGCCGCGACTCGCGCATCGCCGCCCTGTTCGCAGCAGGCAACGCCTGTAAACGCAGATTAGTGTACTGTACTATGGTGCAGCTTGTGCAAGAGTTATTTTTCGACCGCGAACCATGCTGCGGCAAACGGCTTCGCCAGAGAGCCGATACCCACCGCTATTTAAATCGATTAACGACAATAACACGGTATCTGTATTATCGAGATGGCAAGATCACAACCCGCCAGCCTGGTCATTCTGGCCGCCGGCCTTGGCAGCCGTTACGGCGGCAACAAGCAACTGGCGACCATCGCTGACAGCGGGCGGCCGCTGTTGTTCTTCAGTGTGATGGACGCCTGGCACGCCGGCATACGGGACCTGGTGCTGATTGTTAATGACACGGTGGCAGCCGTGCTGGAGCGTGATCTTGTCCCGCTGTTGCCCCCGGATTTACGCGTGACCCTGGTCCTGCAGCGCCTCTCTGACCTGCCGGACGAAGCATCTGCGACCGAAGGCCGGGTCAAGCCCTGGGGCACCGGCCACGCCCTCTGGTGTGCGAGGCATGTGCTGCACCAGCCGTTTATCGTCATTAATGCCGACGATTACTATGGCCGGGCCGCCCTGGATTTACTGTTGTCGCATTTCAATGCCGGCAGCAACTGGGCTATGGTCAGTTACCGGCTCGCCGATACCCTGTCGGACCATGGGGCGGTCAACCGCGGCCTCTGCCGAATCAGCGGCCAGCGTCTGCAACGCATCGATGAGTGCCTGTCGATTCAGCGGCGCGACGGGGCACTCAGCGGGCTGGTGCGGCAGCAGTGGGTCGAGTTGCAACCCGATAGTGCGGTGTCGATGAATATATGGGGCTTTACGCCGACGATATTGCCAAGGCTTGAGCAGGGTATGTCGCGCTTCTTGCGCTCCGGGGAGGCGGTCGGGGGCGAGTACTACCTGCCGGAGGAGGTGGAAAACTGTATAGCCAACCACGGGGAAGAGGTCCAGGTTTATAGCGGGACGGAGCCGTGGGTGGGAATCACCTATGCCGAGGATCTGTCCCGGGCCGCAGAAGCCTTGCGGGACCATCCCGATTTACACGCTGCCGGCCAGGCGTAACCGTGGAGTCGGTTCTCGATGCCATAGCAGAACCTTACGGTTTCAGCACGCGAGCCAGCCTGACGCCGATAGGGGAGGGGCATATCAACCGCACCTGGTTGTTGCGGGACGGTGAGCGCCGTGCGGTGGTTCAGCAGCTCAACACACAGGTGTTCCGCGACACCCGCGCCCTGACCGACAACGCCCTGGTGGTGGAACGGCATTTGCTGGACAAGCGTCGCCGGGGAGACTATTCACTGGAGGTACTGCTCCAGCTGCCATGCAGCCGGGGTCGCTACTTGCACGGCCCGGCAGAGGATATCCGGGTGCTGGCGTATTTTCCCGACAGTGAGAGCATCCAGGTGCTGGAGAATCCGCTCCAGGCCGAGCTTGCCGCCAGGGCATTCGCGGACTTTGCCGCCGCCCTGGCCGATCTCGAAGCGGCCGCACTCCGTACCATCCTGCCCGACTTCCTTAACCTGCAAAAGCGCTTCGAGCAATTCGAGGTGGCGTGCCGGGTGGATGTCGTGGGCCGGGTGGCGCAATGCCGAGCGGCAATTGCGTTCTGCCAGGCGCAAACGCCACTGTTGCAGGCCTGGCGTGCGATGGTTGCGCATCTGCCGCTGCGGGTCTGCCACAACGACTGCAAGGTCAACAACCTGTTGTTTGACGCCGGGACCGGTGCACCGCTGGCGGTGATCGACCTGGATACCTGCTGGGCCGGCCACCTGATGACGGATTTCGGCGACCTGGTGCGCACTTGCTGCAGTCCGGAAGCGGAAGACTCCGTCAACCTGGCCAGGGTCACGGCGCGGGAAGACATCTTTGCGGCGCTGGCCCGCGGCTACAGCAGTAGCCTGGCCGGCACCATCACCCAGGCGGAACGACAAAGCCTCGCGCTCGGTGCCGAGGTCTGTTGCTTTATGCAGGGTATGCGGTTTCTCACCGATCACCTGGGCGGCGATAGCTATTTCGGCGTAGGGCACCCGGGCCACAATCTGGAAAGGGCCAAGAACCAGTTTCAATTGTATCGCAGCCTGGTCTCACAGCGCGATGCGCTGGCGCGCTACTTCGACTAAAAACGGCGGGGTAAAATTGGCCGCTGTATACCAAACCTGGAAGGAGTTTTTCATGTTGCGATGGGTGATCCGAATCCTGGTGGGCTTGGGCCTTGTGCTGGTGCTGGCGGCGACGGGCTTGTATATCTGGAGTTCGACGGACGGCAGGGAATTTACCTCGCCTCGCCAAAAGCACTATATCCGGGACGAGCAGGGCCGGGCACTAATTTTGCGCGGCGTCAACGATGACGGCTGCGTCAAGGCCCACCACCTGCCCTGTGCCGACCGGGTGTTGGTGCGCAAGGAGGCGGAGCTGGGCTTTAATTTCGTGCGCCACCTGACCCAGTGGCGCAGCATCGAACCGAACCGCGGCGAGTACGACGAGGCTTATCTGGACGCCATCGAGGAACGGCTTGATTGGTATCATGAGTACGGCATCCGGGTGATGATCGATATGCATGTGGATCTCTACGGCCCGGCGGTGGGGGGTAACGGCCACCCGGCCTGGGCAACGGTCAGTGACGGCGCCTCGCAGCTGCCCTTCGATACCGGCCAGTTCTGGTGGTTGAACTATATCAGTGGTGCGGTCTCCACGGCTTACCGCAATTTCTGGGATTACCAGGGCGAGCACCCCTGGTTGCAGGACAGCTATATCAAGTTATGGCAAAAAGTGGCCTCCCGCTTCGGCAGCCACCCGGCGGTGCTGGGTTACGACCTGATCAACGAACCCTGGGAGAACCTCGATCCCGGCCGGGAATTCGAGATAGAGCGTTTGGCGCCTTTCTACCAGCGTTTGATCAACGGGATTCGCGAGGTGGACCGGGACAGCTGGCTGATGTTCGAGCCCCGCATCTTCGGCACCGATTGGGGTTTTGGCTCCTACCTGCCGCCGCTGGAAGATCCCCGCCCCGGGGACAAACGCCTGGTCTACGCGCCCCACCTGTATCCCTTCTTTTCCCACGAGGGGAGCTATGACCGGGCCGGTATCGCCCGCCGGCTGGATTTGCGCATGATGCACCGCTGGAGCGAGCAGCGGGCGGCGGAAATCGATCGCCACGGGGTGCCGCTGTTGATCGGCGAATTCGGCATGACGGGCAAGCCCTGGAGCCGGGAAATGGTGGATGCCACCGTCGGTCTTGCCGACGCCATGGGGGCGAGCTGGGCCTGGTGGGAAAACAGCCTCTGCCCTCCCGATCAGCCCTTCGGCTACTGGTGTCTTTTCGACCGCAACTACCGGGAAATGCCGCTGGTCGACCATCTGGTGCGCACCTATCCGCGGGCAGTGGCCGGTGAGCCCGTGGCCTACGGTTTCGATCCGCAGAGCAAGGCGTTCTTCCTGGAGTTCATCTCTGACCCCGGGATCGAGGCGCCCACCGAGATCTTCCTGCCCAGCGGGCGACACTATCCCGGCGGCTGGCAAATCAGCTCCAGCGATCCCGAGGGCAGTTGGCGGTATGAGTGGGATGAGGAGCGTCAGTTGCTGCTGCTATGGGTCGATAAGACAGGGCGGCACCGAATCGATATACAAGCACTGCCTTGAGCCTGGAATGTAATGCGCACCGCCCCATACCTAATGTGTTGGATGTGATATACGGCTACCTGGCTTTGATCCCGATGTGGCCGGGTTCACAGCATCGAGGTGTCGCCACAGTATCGGCTACGCTTCCATTGGCCCGGGGAGAATGACTGATTCTTCTTTAACAGGAATCGAGGACAACGCGATGACAGATGAATCGACAGGACAGCAACCGGCCTCGCCGGAGCGCCGCCGCTTTTTGCGGCAGTCCGCCGTGGCCGGGGGCTTTCTGGGCCTGGGCAGCCTTACCGGCTGCGCCGGGGAGGATCAGGATACCATCCAGGAAAAGCTCGCCGCGGTGCCCGGGTCCCGTGGCGAGTCGGTGATGGGGCTTCGGGTCGATCCCATGGAGCGGGTGAGGCTGGCTATTATCGGCCTGGGCATGCGGGGGCTGGGCCTGCTCGATACCCTTTGCCATATCCCGGCCGACAAGTTCGACCTGGTGGCGCTGTGCGATGTGCGGCGGGAGCAGGTGCAAAAGGCGGAGGAAATTGCTCGTGGCAAGGGTTTCAAGCCGGCCACGTACAGCGGCAGCGAGGATGCCTGGCAGGAGATGCTGCGAGATGAGGCCATCGACCTGGTGATCGTCGCCACTCCCTGGTCACTGCACGTCCCCATGGCCGTTCACGCCATGGGGCAGGGCGTCCATGTGGGCGTGGAGGTGCCGGCGGCCTATAGCCTGGAGGACTGCTGGGCCCTGGTGGATACCGCCGAGGAAACCCAACGCAACTGCATGATGCTGGAAAACGTCTGCTACGGCGACGAGGAGACCTGGCTGCTCAATATGGTCCGCCAGGGGGTGTTTGGCGAGCTGACCTATGCCGAGGCTGCCTACATCCACAAGCTGTCCGGGCTGCTGTTCGACCCTGACGGTTACTACCAGCAGTGGCGCCTCGAGGCCCATATGCAATCCACCGGCAACCTGTATCCCACCCACGGTCTGGGGCCGGTGGCCCAGTACCTTGGCGTATTGCGGGGGGATAACTTCGACTACCTGGTGTCCATGTCCTCACCCTCCCTGTCGCTGGACAAATTTGCGCAGCAGGTGGACAGCGGCAATCCCTTTTACGGTAAGAGCGGCTTCGCCCATGGCGATATGTGTACCAACCTGATCAAGACCGCGCAGGGCCGCACCATTATGCTGCAGCACGACGTGGTGACCCATCGGCCCTACAGCCGCATCAATGCACTGGCCGGCACCGAGGCCTTCCACCAGGGCTGGCCGAGCCGCCTCGCCAGCGTGGCGCTGGCCCGTGAGGCGGCGCAGGAGGACCGGCAGGCAATAGCGCAAAGCCTTGCCGCCAGGCCGCAGTTGGCGAGTCAGCTGCAAGCCATTGTCGACGATGGCGAGTCCCCCGAGGCGGCTGCCCGACAAGTGCTGTCGGATGCCGCATTGGTCGAGGAATTGGCGGCGTTGTTGGGGCCTTCCTGGGCGGAGCGCATGTACCGCTATTTCTTCGACGACTCCATCGATCACGACTGGTTGCCGGAGGAGGTGTTGCAGCGGGCGCGGGAGCGCTATCGCCATCCGCTCTGGAGCGAGCAAGGGCAGGAGGCGATGGCCGCCGGCGGCCACGGGGGTATGGACTACCTGATGCTCTACCGCCTGATCGACAATCTCAACAAGGGTGAGGCACTGGATATGGATGTCTACGACGGGGTCGCCTGGTCGGTGGTGACGCCCCTGAGCCAGTTGTCGGAAGCCCTGGGCAGTGCGCCGGTCAAATTTCCCGACTTCACCCGCGGACGCTGGCGCAACGAACGCGAGCTGCCCATTATGGCCGCCAATATTCCAGTGTAGAAATGGATATAAAACGACAAGTGGCGGAGGGGTATTACGCCTGCTAGTGGTGCTGGGTGTTCGTTACACTGCCGCTCCTTTAGCGTCACTAAAGGGTGGCCGCAGATCCTGCTAAGAGAGTATCAGCCAGGGTTCTTATGTGCGTGAAACGGGTAGCAACTAACTGGAAAACCGGAGTGCTGACGAACGGATAATTGCTGACAGAGATGGACCCCATTGATTGGACAGTAACTGGACGACTATAGGTGCTTTCCTCCATTATCAGCATACTGCTGCAAGTGAAACTGGCATCGTTGCCAGGGTACACTCGGGAAAACGGCTCTGCGGGCTGCCTGTAACCCCACATGGGCATCGCTGACGATCAACTCAATCCCGTAGAGGCCGCGATCCTTCAGCTCAGACAGAAACGCCCGCCAGTGTACTTCTGCCTCCGATAAAGAAACTGAGCACCCCTG
>JAUXCW010000155.1 GCA_030618705.1 Gammaproteobacteria bacterium
GAAGGCTCTTCACGGGTGACCACGCGCCACTATTTCGAGAACGAGCGCCCCGCGGGCAACGATCCGTTCGCGGAACCCCGGCTTCAGATCAAGGTTCTCAACCGCAGCACTGTACCCGCCCCACCCAGCGATCAATCGGTAGCGAACGGTATTCGTCGAGTGGGTGAATTTTTGCGCAGCCGAACACTGGGCATGCCCCGCCTGGCCGATAATCCGCCTCCCTTCCTTTCCGTGGTGCCCAATGAATTTCCCAAACCGTCACCCCCGGGCGACTACGGCCTGTCAGCACTGGATGCGCACTACGCGATGGCACCATTTTTTCTCGGGCCCGATGAAGCACTGGTGATCACCGGACGCTGGCCCGAGTGTCGCTTTGCCAACGTGTGCCTGTGGAATCGCTTTCAACAAACCTTCGACTATGCCAATCGCCCGGTTACCTTGAATCGCACCCAGACCAAGCTCGAGGAGGACGGCAGTTTTCGCATGGTGATCGCCCATGAAGACCCGGGTGTCGCCAACTGGCTGGATACCGAGGGCAATCCCTTCGGCATGGTATTCTGGCGATTTTTCCTGGTCGAGGGAGAGGTCGAGACGCCGACATCGGAAGTGGTCAAGCTGGCGGATTTGAAATAAGCCTCCGGCACGCCACCCATAGTAAAAGGCGTACCCGGCAAACTATTGCCGGGTACGTTAAATAGAGCCTATTGCCATACAAGCCTGCAGCCCTCGACTCGCCGGAAACGCCATGAGAAAAAGCAGCGTGCTGTGCTTGCTTGCATTCCACTCGCAGATACTGCTTGCGGGGATAGCCATTGTTCCCGGCGATGAGCCCTACTACAAAATCGATCTCGACGATCACGATGTCGAGATGATCTATACCGAACAGAACCAATATGCCGCGGAGCAGGCGGTGTCCCTTGAGCCGACGATTATCGAGGAATATGAGAAGTACTTCGGCTTCAGCCTGGACCAGACGCTCTATGTCGGCATCATCTCCCAGCGCAACCAGGTCGCCAACGGCTTCTCCACCCAGTTTCCGCTCAATATGCAGATCAACTATATGGGTGGCACACAAAAGCCGGATTATTTTACCGCCAGTTCCTGGCTGAATACCCTGCTCTATCACGAAACCGCCCATAACTATCAATTGAACCCCAAGGCGAGTGGCGTTACCAGGGGCCTGCATAGCGCACTTGGAAACAGCGCACTGGTGCTGGGCATATTCCCGCTGCTGGCCGTTCCCAACGCCGCGTTGACCTCTTTCCCGTTGGAGGGAAATGCGGTATTGAACGAGTCCTGGCACGACAATGGCGGGCGCCTCTACAGCGGGCGACTACGGGCAGAGAGTATATTGCAGGCGAAAGCGGGTCATATCACGGCTGAGTTCCTTTTCAACCAGACGACCCACGAGTTTCCGTACTACGACCGGCACTACATTATCGGCGGCTTTTTCCAACTCTACCTGGCCGAAAAATACGGCCTGGAGAAAACCAACAGCTTCTTCTACAACCACTCCAAATCCTGGCTGTGGCCGTTCAGAACCAACCACATCCACCAGATGAGCTTTGGCGAAAACTTTGAGCAGGCCCTCGCCGGCTACAACGATTGGCTGCTGCAACAAGCGGACGGCTTTATCGAGGCCGGGGGAGAGCGGATTGCAACATCGATGTATTTTGCATCCCTCAACAACGACCGCGACCAGATCTACTTTTTGATTTCCGACGCCCAGCGCGCCCCGGAATTGGTACGCATAGGGAAAAGCAGTAAATCAGTGGAAAAGAAGCGGCGCAGCTACCTCTTCGGGAAAGTGATTAAAACCGACGATGAGTACACCACACAGGCGAGCGGCCATACCAACCCGACCCGTATCATGCAGGGACTCTTCAACAGGAAGGGACGTATCGTCAAGGGCACCGAATCGAGGATGATCCAGGGCTACCTCAAAGACGGAACAACGGTTTACTTCGACGTGCCATCGTCGTTCTCACAACCGCAACTCTACGTCGGTGATAAGTTTTACGCGACCGTCAACTCATCGGTCTATATCGACGGCGATGACAATCTCTACTATTTCGTCCAGCGGGGAAAAACCCGCACCCTGTTCAGAAATAAAGAACCGCTCTACAGCATGCAAAACTATTACGGCATCGTCAGCGATGTGGACAGCCGCGGGCGTATCTATTTCGTTGGCAACAGCCCCCGGGGAAGCTCTCTCTACCGGCTCGACGGCAAGCGCGTCGAGCGCGTCTCCCGCGCCGATAATGTGGTGGAAGCCCGCCTGGTCAACGATGAGGAAGTACTGATCGCCGCCATCGGCCAGCAATACTACTACTATGCCATCGATAAGCTCGTATCCAGTGACCAGGCGCCCTCCTCGACCCGACTGTTCTTTGAAGATGAACCCTACTTTGGCAATGCCGCGTTTACCGCTGAAACGCACGCGCAATCGACGGAGACAAGGGGCACTGACGAGGAAAATGCCGGGAAAAATGACGAGAAAAATAGTGGCCACAAGGCTTTGAATCACGGTGAAGCGGCAAATCCGGTCGCCGACAATACTGCGGAAAAGCAGCAGTCGGTAGGCAAACAGACCCTGGGCACGGATGAGCGCTACCACGGGATTTCGAACCTGCACTACGCGGGAACCAGCGTCATCCTCGGCCTGGGCACACACGACGAGGAAACCGTCGGCATCTACTCGATCAATGCGCAGTTCCATGACCCCCTGCTGACCAATTCTGCGTCCTTGTTCGCCAGCCAGGGCCTCGATAGAGTCGGCCTCGTGGGGGCCGGCTATCGTAATACTCGCCACCTGTTGAGTTTCGGCGCCAGTGTTTACGGTGTCTACAATGAAGGCGATGCCGGCAGCTATTACGACTACGACCCGACCACCAACACCTACGGCAATAAACACGATTTTGTCATCGACAGCCGGGACTACGGCCTTACCGCTTTCACCGCGCTGCCGATCATAAAAACCCCGTATAACGATTTGAATATCGCCCTCGACTACTACCAGGATTACGACAGCAATGCCCGCTCGCCGCTCACCGCGAGCGTCAATTTTGTCCACGCCGAACGTTACGGACAGGCCATCGACTATGACTACCTCAATGCACTCTCGATCTTCGGATCATTGGACAGGGGTGATCGCGCTGCCGGATTCGATTACCAGCTATCCCACGGCATTCCCTGGAAGCTGTTTCTCGGCATGGGCCTGCAAGGGGTCGGGACCGACTATGACGGGGAGCCGCCGATTGACGACGACGATCGCACGCGGGGGATAAAGTTCACGCCGTACCAGAACCCGATCTTCAATGATCCGGGGACCATTGTGATGCCGAGCCTGGAACACACCCGCTATGTCAAGCAGGCGGCGGTTGCCGAGATAAATATCAAGAAGCAGTTCGACGGCCGCGCGCTCTATTTTACCTTCCCGTTCTCACTGACACGCGAGATCGTCTATGCCAAACAGCGTTACTATAATATCCAGGACTTCGGCCAGGCAAAAGACTGGAATGAACACACGGTTTACAACGAGACCACCCTCGGTTTCGGTGTGGAATTATTATTCCTCAACAAGATCACCCTTCCCCTGAGCTTCGAGTATATCTATAACGATAATACCGAAGAGGAACATCACTTCAGGTTCCTGATCAGCGCGGAATTTTAAATAGGGGACTAAAAAGGGGACGGAGGAAAATGGCACTGACTCAAGCAAAAAACCACGTCATTCCAGCGTTTTGTTTGGCTGGAACCCAGGGTTTAGGTAAGTGGATCCCGGCCTGGTGACTGCCGGGATGACGTGGCTCCTGGGGATTGGCTCGAAAAGGGCCTTAAGTCAGCGCCATTCGGGACGGAGGGATTAAAAATTGGTCAAGTTTCCTATTTTTTAATCCCTCCGTCCCCATTTTCATCCAGCTGGGGCGTAATCGACATAGATGGGTGATGACCACGCCCGGTGTTCCACCGGCGCCAGGCAGTCGTTGCCGGGCTCGTTGTTACCGCAATCGCGCATGGCAATACACCGGCCGTTTTCATCATACTCACACGCCAGATTGGCGCCGTTAATGGTATCGCTGGGCTCCTCGATTGCACGCACATAGTAAACACTGTGGCGCTCACCGGTTACAAATTCATCATCGCTAAAGGTGACCGTACAAGTTTGCTCGCCGCTGTCACAGGAAAAAACCTTCCAGGGGTCCGCCACCAGGTTGTCAACGGGCTCCCCCTCGTATTGCTGCGGCGTTATTTTTATCACCTCGATACGGGTGATCGCCCTGCGCTCATCGGATGGGTTGTCGCACTCTCCCTGACAAAGCAATTTCAGGCGCTCGCCGCTCAGCCCCTGCGTAGCGTGCTCGGGGCAGCCCGGCAACTGCTTGAAAGAACCGGCAGCGCGCACCTCAAACACCGGATTAGTCACCTGGGCCATTTTGCCACCCATGGCCAGGGGCTTTTCACCATCCACTTTATTAAACCAGAGCAAAATTTTGGGGCCGGATGTACCGTAGACTTCCTTTCGTCGTAACGCGCTCCAGATGGCTTCACGGCCTCTGCCCTCGCTATGCAGGGCGATTAAACCGCCGGTGTAGAGGAATGAATTAAATCGTTCACCCTCTTTACCCATAGCGCTGCTCATTTGCTCGTCGGTCAGCGCGACACTTTGCGCAATTGCTTCCTCGGCAGGCAGCAAGCCGGCCATCGCCCTGGTAAGCTGGCGCGCATCGGTATTGGCGCCTGGATTGATTTCCTTATAACCGGTTCCCGGCCTGGCGCTATGGTTGTCACTGGAACTGATAAAACCAAAGTCGAAGCGGCGGGACTCCTCCGGTTTGTCAAAATCAGTCATCGCCAACATATACTGGGCTGAACCCAGTCGCCGATAGTTAAAGGCCGGCAGAAAACAGTCACGACACTGGCTACCATCCAACCAATCGACCCTGTTATTGGTGCCGGGAATAGCCATGCTGCCGTTTAGACCACCTTCGGCATAGTCCAGGCGGGCCGTGTCAGCCCGCTGCTCACACTCCTGGCGTGCGATATTCTCATCGAGGCAGCGCTGCAGAATGATATCCCCGGCACGCTGGCAAGAGGGATAAAACGACGCCGTCGGAGCGGGACAATAGACATTGCCCTTATCATCAAAAGCGATCGAGGCATTGTCTATCCAGCGCTCGGAATTGCCGTGACCGGAAAAAACCTCCAGCAATGTCTGCCGCTTGCTGTCATGATAGTTTTCGAGCTGCTTGCGCCAGTCGCTACCCGGTGGGGTGTAGATTCCCCAGGCGGTGCCATGGGGAATGACTATGCTATCCATCTCCAACTCATCGAGGCCGGCGAACAGCTCATTGGGGTCGTTGGCCACACGAATACAATTCTCGCTGTCGTCGCTACTACCACTACCACAGTGGGGAGCCTCATCCAGTTCATCGAGATAGGTCATCATATCCAACGTACGCTGGTCTCTTAGCGCCAAAGCCATTATACCGCGCGCAATATCGGGCGGTATCGGCATGGGTTGACGCGGTGCCGCCATGGGATGGCTGGGGATTTTATCGGCTTCCATGGTGGCGAGCACCACGTTCTTGTGACCAAAATGTTTTGCCGGATCCACCGCCGACTGGCTCCATTCCCAACCCAGAAAGCTGACCATATCGGGGTTGTCGGCCGACCCGGCAACCGCATTACACTGGGCAATCGAGTCTATGGTTTCGCGCCATCGCCGTGGGGTCAGGGTCTCGGCGTGGTCGTTAATGGACCAAAAATCCAGTGCAGAACAATAGCGGGCAAAATCACAGGCATCCGCCGGCGGGTGCGAGCCCACGTCACCCTGGGACAGCGGCAGGCTCATGGTAAAGGCATCAAATGAAAAAGTCGTATGCACATGAAAATCGCCAAACAGGATCTGTTTATCCACCTCACCATCGGCCAGCTGCAGACTGGACTCACGTTGCTCGATCACCTCCGGCGACAATCTATCGCCTTCAATTGTACCCGCGTGCTCGACATCACCGAGCATACCGCTACCCAATAGGTAGAGCGTTAGCGCCACCAGCAGGACAATCAGCAGTAGCGCAAGACCAATTTTTTTTAACATGATCACTCTCCGGGCATAAACTTCCGGTCGCCATGGGCCACGTTCACCGCAGCGATCAAGCCAGTGGCCCGGTATTTTCGCGTCCGCGCAAATGGATTTACTCTGTAAATGTCGCCTGGGAGCGCTCGCGCCCACCGGGGCCGCTGTACGACATGGTGAACCCCGGCTCAACCGCCATCTCCAGCGCGGGGAGTTGCGCGGTGAGCCTCTGCCAGGCGTCGATCAAACGATCCTCTGCCGCATAGTCGAAGGGATCTTCCAGTATGGTTTCGATAGTGCCCCCCGGCTCGGGCTGGTTCGCCAGCAACCAGTCCACGGTGCGCCCTAGCGCCTCCCGCGCTTGGACTTTGTCTTCATAACCGAGATCGTAGCGAATAGCCGAGATATCCTGCACCCGGTGCGAGGTCAGCGCTTGCATAATAAAAGGCCGCGTCACCGGCGCGTGCTCCCAGGGGATATTGACAATTTCCAGCTCGACGCCCATATGCCCGGCAATAATCTCCACCACCTGTCGCAGGGAAAGTACTTCTGCATCGGCCACGTTGTAAATTTTCCCCATACTGACCCGGGGCTTGTCGACCGCTAATAACACGGCATGGGCGACGTTTTCGGCGTAGCCGTAACTATGCAGGGTCAAGCCGCCATCGGGCAGGATGATGCGACGGCGACCATCGCGAAAGCGGCGCACGAATAACCATTCCCGGTTAAGCAGCTGGTAAGCGCCGTAGACATAGGGATAGCGAAAGTGGGTTGCCCCGGGCTGGGCCGCCATCAAGGCCTGTTCGGTACGCACGATACGCCAGCCCTTCTCGTCTTCCTCTTTCTCATGCACCAACTCGGCATCTTCGTATATCGGCACCGTCATGCCGTGGTGTGACATCAACCCGGGGTTCATATAGCCGCGATAGGCCGGCCCACCCCCCGCTGATATAAAGCGATCACATTTTCCCTGCATGACCCGCGCGATAACACGCAATCGCCCGTACATCGCGATACACAAATCGAAGGACCGATCCTTCAGGGCCTCTAGCAGGCAGGATTCATCGTAGGGATCGGTGTGGATGTGCACGACCTGCGGCGGGATCTCGTCGATCTCGTGGCCGCGGTGCATAATCGTCACATGATAGCCCCGGTCGAGCAGGCCGTTGACAATGTAGTGACCGGTGGGACCGGTACCGCCAATGACCAACGCAGTACCGCTCATATTATTACTCCAATCCGGGGCCGAATAATTTCGGCCCCGGATAGATCCCCGGTCAGGTCGAAATCATTCGACCATCGACAATGCTCAGGGATAACCATTCTCCTTGGGGTCGATAATAACTTCCAGCACTTTGGAGTTGGCGGAATAACCGTCATGGGAACACACGACGCGCCCCTTGCCCTTGTATAAAAGCAATGTCCGGGCAACATCTTTTGCACCGTAGTTAAAAGGTATCCAGGCCTTGCCGGTCTGGTAGGTCGTGGTATTGGTGGGGTGACCCACCAGGTCGTAGACTTCCTGCATCAACATGCCGGGCACGAGCACATCCAGCCCGGCTTTGCCGGAAGACGCTGCCTCGGCCGCCGCCGAAGCCTGCGCCGCGCTATCCGATCCGCCACCTGGCTCGGCATTTCGCAGCGCCACCAGGTCTACCGTACCTTTGACGTACTGGTCGCCGCTGAGACCCCCCAC
>JAUXCW010000362.1 GCA_030618705.1 Gammaproteobacteria bacterium
TGCGCTATGCGCAGGGTGGAATTTGCATCGTCCGGCTTCTCCGGCGCGTTGAGCAGGAACACCCCCATCGCGCCCAGGGCGAAGGTCTGGGTTGCACCAAACAGGCGGACGCGATCCCAGAAATGGCTGACGGAGAACTTTTCCTCGATAACACAGGGAATACCTTCGATCAGGGCGCGATAGACACAGGTCAACCAGGCCGCCGTGTGAAACAGAGGCAGTACGCATAAGATGATGTCCCCTTCCCTGGAGTCGTTCTGGACACTGCAACCCTCGGCAATGGCGCGAATCCAGTTGTTGTAACTCTGCAGCACACCCTTGGATTTACCCGTGGTGCCGGATGTCCACAGGATGGCGCAGATATCACCGTAGTCCTGGTCGGCATAGTCAAGCTGCAGTGGTTGATGGGCCGCCAGCTCGGCATAGCTGTGCAGGTTTGCAGCGCCGTCCGGCATGGAATCGGTGTGTAACACAATCTGCCCCACGTTGAGCTGATCGAGGATAGGATCGAGGCGCGGGAAAAATTCCCAGTCACTGACCAATACCTTGCATCGGCTGCGCTGCAGGGAATCCAGTAACCACTGGCCCTTGTAATCGGTGCTGATCGGCGTCCAGACGGCGCCGAGTTTATTGGCGGCCAGGGCCAGCAATACGATTTCCGGCCGGTTTCCCATATACAGCGCGATGCAATCCCCGCGCCCCAGGCCAAGCGCCTGCAAACCGCCGGCGAGGCAATTGGTGATCCGCTCGGCCTCGGCAAAGCTGATACTTTGACTCTCGGTGACGAGAAACGGGCTGTCCCCTGCCTGCTCGGCTTGTTTGCGGAGGATCTTGGGGAAAATTCGCTCGTCGGTATTAGCCATGTCCAGCTTATTCAAAGGTGTTACCTCGTTTAGATTCGTCCGGCACGGAGAGCTTAATATACTCCGGACTGATAGTGAAACAGGGTAGCTCAAGAAAGCTTGTTGCGGGCGCTATCCGCAAACTGGCACAAGTAACGTATTTGGTATAATGAAAACTATTAAGTATACGCTGCATCATGTTGATTCTAAAATTATTTATATAGTGACATCACCCTTTTTCTGGCTGACTGATCCCGGCGAATAACCACTATCCAGCAAATAAAGGCGCCAGCTATTGTACAAGGGCCGTGGCGACAATAGACTCATCTGTAGCTGGGACACCCATGATTCAAAAGCAAGAAAGCCGGGACACCCAGAGAAAGCTGGGCCAGGGAAAGCCGGGACACCCATGATTAAAAACACAAAGGTTGGACATCCATGACTGAACGTACCAGGGTCGGCGGCCTTCAGGTAGCCACAGATTTTTATCAATTTATCGAACAGGAATGTATTCCCGGAACCGGTGTGGATGCTGCACGCTTTTGGGCCGAGCTGGAAGCCATCTTTACAGATTTGGGCCCGGTGAATAAACAGCTACTGGCGAAGCGAGACGCGCTGCAAGCACAAATTGACGACTGGCACCGTCAGCACCCCGAAAGGCCTGTCGAATTGGGCGCGTACAAGACCCTCCTCCAGGAGATTGGCTACTTGCTGCCGGAGGGGGATGATTTTTCTATTACGACCCGGGATGTGGACACCGAGATCGCCGAGCAGGCAGGCCCGCAACTGGTTGTGCCGGCAAAAAATGCCCGCTTCGCACTCAACGCGGCTAATGCCCGCTGGGGCAGTCTTTACGATGCACTCTATGGCACCGATGCCATCCCGGAAACGGAAGGGGCGGAAAAAACCGGCGCCTACAACCCGGTGCGGGGGGCTAGAGTCATCGAGTTTGCCCGTAATCACCTCGACCGTGCGGCACCCCTGGACCAGGGCAGCCACCGCGACGCAACGACCTACCAGGTTGTCGATGGCGAATTACTGGTCAGCCTGGCCGATGGTTCACAGACCGGACTGAAGCAGGGGGAAAAATTCCGCGGCCACCGCGGTGAAGCGGGAGCGCCATCGGCGGTACTGCTGCGCAATAACGGATTACATATCGAAATCCAGATCGACCCCAACAATCCCATCGGGCGTGAAGATCCCGCCGGCGTCAAGGACTTGCTGGTCGAGGCGGCAGTGACTACCATCGTCGATTGTGAGGATTCCGTCGCGGCGGTGGATGCTGTCGACAAGGTGGAGGTCTATCGCAACTGGCTGGGTTTAATGCAGGGCACCTTGCAGGATACCTTTGTCAAAGGCGGCGTGGATATGACGCGTGCACTCAACGATGATCGACTCTATGAGGCGCGGGACGGCTCGGATTTACGTCTCCACGGCCGCAGCCTGCTGTTCGTGCGAAACGTCGGCCACCTGATGACCAACGATACTGTGCTGGATAAGGAGGGCAATGAAATTCCCGAGGGCTTTCTCGACGGCATGGTGACCTCGCTGGCTGCGGTTCACGACCTGAGCCGGGATAAAACGGCAATCGATGCCAGGGGCAATAGCCGCACGGGCTCTGTCTACATCGTCAAGCCGAAGATGCACGGGCCGGAAGAAGTAGAATTTACCTGCGAGTTGTTTTCGCGAATCGAGCACGCGCTGGGCCTCGAACCCAATACCTTGAAGGTCGGTATTATGGATGAGGAGCGCCGCACCACCATCAATCTCAAGGAGTGTATCCGGGCTGCCAGCGAGCGTGTGGTCTTTATCAACACTGGTTTTCTCGATCGCACCGGTGACGAGATACACACCAGTATGTTAGCCGGCCCTTTCGTGCCGAAGACCGAGATGAAAACCCAGCCCTGGATCAACGCTTACGAGGACTGGAACGTCGATATCGGGCTCGCCTGCGGCCTGCAGGGTAAAGCCCAAATCGGCAAGGGCATGTGGGCGATGCCCGATGAAATGGCGGCAATGCTCGAACAAAAGATCAATCACCCCATGGCCGGCGCCAATACCGCCTGGGTACCCTCCCCCAATGGCGCGACACTGCACAGCCTTCACTACCATCGCGTCAATGTGGTGAAACGTCAGGACGCGCTGAGAAAGCGCCCCCGGGCCAGCCTGGATCATATCCTTACGATTCCGCTGCTGCCGAAATCCCGCAAGCTCTCCACAGAGGAAATCCAGGCGGAACTGGAGAATAACTGCCAGGGGATACTCGGTTATGTCGTCCGCTGGATCAACCAGGGTGTCGGTTGCTCCAAAGTGCCGGACATCAGCAA
>JAUXCW010000171.1 GCA_030618705.1 Gammaproteobacteria bacterium
CTCAGACGAGGCGAAACCCGGGTCCGCGTAACACTCGGCGATATCGCCAGGACGCCTGGCGACGACCTCGTAGGGAATAGGCCTGCCGCTGGCCCGCTCGAACGCCGCAATCATTTCGAATACCGAGTAACCCTGGCCGGTACCGAGGTTGTAGATGACCACTCCCGGCTTATCCTGTATTTTTTCCAGGGCCTTTATATGTCCCCTGGCCAGGTCCACGACGTGGATATAATCCCGCACGCCGGTACCGTCCGGTGTCGGGTAGTCACTGCCGTAGACGGACAATTTCGCCAACTTGCCGACCGCGACCTGGGAGATATAGGGCACCAGGTTATTCGGGATGCCGTGGGGATCCTCCCCGATCAAGCCACTGGCATGGGCGCCAACGGGATTGAAATAACGCAACAGGACCGCGTTCCAGCAATTATTGGCGATATGGGCGTCCCGCAGGATCTGCTCCACAAAGAGCTTGGACTGGCCGTAGGGATTTGTCGCCGCCAGTGGAAAATCTTCCCGAATGGGCACGGACGCCGGGTCGCCATAGACCGTGGCCGAGGAACTGAATACGATATTGAAAACACCGTGCTGCTCCATGACTTCACACAGCGTCAGGGTTCCCGATATATTGTTCTGGTAGTAGTGCAGTGGCCGCGAGACGGATTCACCCACGGCCTTGAGACCGGCAAAATGTATCACAGCCTCGATATCGTGTTCTTCAAAAACCGCCGACATGGCCTCACGATCCCGGATATCAGCCTGGTAAAACACGGGATCCCGGCCACAAATCCGGGCTATGCGCGCAACGGCCTCCGCGCTACTGTTCACCAGGTTGTCGACAATGACCACGTCATAGCCCTGGTCCATCATCTCTACACAGGTGTGACTACCGATATACCCGGCTCCGCCGGTGACTAAAATGCTCATAAATCGTGTTTTCCCCTCGGTTTATTGACGCCCAGACCATAGAATATCGCGGTTCATACCCTGGCCTGCAGATTATGCTAAAAAATAGCCCTGCCCGCCGTAAAAAAATACCTATCAAGGGCAAAGAATGCCACTTAGCGAGTTCCAGCCCGACAACTACCGGGCATTACTGCAGCAAAAACTGGACAGGGCCCTGCCGCGGTTCAGGGCTCACTACCCGGCGCAAGCCGATGTATTCGCTTCGCCGCCCACACACTATCGGATGCGAGCAGAATTTCGCATGTGGCACGATGGCCCGGACATCAATTTTGTAATGTTCCGCTCACCGGGGCAACACTCGGCGCTGGAAACCTTCCCCGTGGCTTCGCGCCACATCAGTGACCGCATGCCCCGACTGAGACAAATCCTGCTCGACAATCACAGCCTGAAGCACCGGCTTTTCCAGGTGGAGTTCCTGACCACAGGCACGGATGACACCCTGATCAGCCTGATCTACCACAAAAAGCTCGATGAGGGCTGGGAACTCCAGGCGCGTACGGTGAGTGAAGCGCTGGGTGTACAGGTCGTGGGCCGTAGCCGCAAACAGAAGCTGGTGCCCGGCCGGGACCACGTCACCGAGCATATCACGGTCGATGGGCAGTGCTATAGCTATCGTCAGACCGAGGGGGTCTTCACACAGCCCAACGCGGCCGTTAACCAGAGCATGATCCAGTGGGTACTTGATAACATCCCCGCCGGCGATGAGGACCTGTTGGAGCTGTACTGCGGCATCGGCAATTTTACCCTGCCATTGTCCCGGCGTTTTCGCAGGCTACTGGCCACGGAAATATCCAAACAGGCCGTGGCCTGTGCCCGCCACAATATCCAGGCCAACGACCTGGAGAACATCCAGCTGCTGCGTATGTCCAGCGAGGAGTTTACCCAGGCCATGGACGAGGTCCGGCCCTTTCGTCGCCTCCGGGATATCCGGCTCGCAGACTACACATTATCGACGGTTCTGGTAGACCCACCGAGGGCAGGCCTCGACCCGGCCACACTGGCCCTGGTCAGTCGCATGGATCGCATCATCTATATCTCCTGCAACCCGGACACCCTCTTGCCAAACCTGGAGGCACTGGGGCACACTCACCGGGTACAACGACTGGCCTTTTTTGACCAGTTTCCCTATACCCCGCATCTGGAGTGCGGGGTCATACTACAGCGAGTGTGAGCATGGCCATGTCCCCTCCCCCCCTACTCGATGAGCAACAGCTCGGCGCCGCGATGCAGCGCTTGCCGGGCTGGCAAATAGCGCGAAACGGCGTGGATAAGTCTTTCGAGTTCGGTAATTTTTCCGCGGCTTTCGGCTTTATGACACGGGTGGCGCTACTCTGCGAGTGCCAGAATCATCACCCCGAGTGGTCCAATATTTGGAACAAGGTCCATATCCGACTGTCCACCCATGAGTCCGGTGGCCTCACACAGCGGGACATCGACCTCGCCACGGCGGTGGAAGGACTCTTGCAGTCCTGACCACAGATAGGCATACTCGTCCCTTTTTTCGCCCCGCCACGCTTATTAAGGCGGGCTATTGATTACAAACTGGCCAGTTTTGGCCTCTGCTGCATGACAAAACCTATTACAAAGTGAAGGGTGCTATGAGTCTACTAGTCATACCAAAAGAGACCCACCCCGGCGAAAACCGGGTACCCATGACACCGGCAACCGTGAAAAAAATGGTCCGCTCCGGTGCCGAGGTAGAAATTGAAACCGGGGCCGGGGCTGGATCCGGCTATTCCGATGCAGAATATACCGAGGCCGGTGCGTCAATCGCGAGCGATCGCACGGCCATGCTGGGCAAGGCCGATGTCGTGGTACGTCTTCATAAGCCCGCGCTGGAGGAAATACCCCGGATCAAGGAAGGCGCCATCCATATCAGCTACCTCGACCCATTCAATGAGCGGGAACTGGTCGAGGCCATGCAGGCCCGCAACATATCGGCCATCAGTATGGAGATGATCCCCCGCACCACGCGCTCCCAGAAAATGGACGCCCTCAGCTCCCAGGCCAACCTCGCCGGTTACGTCATGGTGCTGATGGCGGCCAATAAGCTCAACAGCATCCTGCCCATGATGATGACCCCGGCGGGCACCCTGAAGCCGGCCAGGGTCTTTATCATCGGCGCCGGCGTGGCCGGTTTGCAAGCCATTGCCACCGCCAAACGCCTTGGCGCCAAGGTCACCGCTTTCGATACACGCCCCGTGGTGGCGGAGCAGGTAGAGTCCCTCGGCGGCAAATTCCTGCAGATCGACCTCGGCGAGACCGGCCAAACCAAAGACGGCTATGCAAAAGCACTCACCGAAGATCAGTTGCAAAAACAGAAGGAAGGCCAGGCCAGGGAGATCGCCGAATCCGATATCGTCATCACAACCGCCCAGGTATTCGGCCGCAAACCGCCGGTTCTGGTCACCCGGGACATGGTGGAAGGGATGCGTCCGGGCAGCGTTGTCGTCGATATGGCGGCCGAGACCGGCGGCAATGTCGAGGGTTCGGTAGCTTCTGAGGAAGTTGAGATCAACGGCGTCACCGTGATTGGGGTGGGAAACTGGCCGAACAAGGTCTGCCGTGATGCCAGTGACATGTACTCCAACAACCTGTTCAACCTCATCGCAGACTTCTGGGATGAAGAAGGCAAGAGCCTCGTTCTCGATTTTGAAGACGACATCCTCCAGGGCTGCGTGATTACGCACCAGGGTGAAGTCGTCAATGAAACCATTCGCAACCACTACGCCTAGGAGAGACTGCCGTGGAAGCCATCTATTTATTATTTATTCTGGTGCTCTCTATATTTTTAGGGATCGAGCTCATTGGTAAAGTCCCCGCGACCCTGCACACACCGCTAATGTCCGGCGCCAACGCCATCTCGGGTATCACCCTGGTAGGCGCGCTGGTTGCCTCCGGCGCGGATCGCGGTGAATTGACCACGATTCTCGGTACCGCCGCCGTGGCCTTTGCCACCATCAACGTGGTGGGCGGCTACATGGTAACCGACCGCATGCTGGCGATGTTCAAGAAGAAAGAAGGTGGTAAGTAATGGATACAACTTTGCTGGTTAATCTTTCTTATATCGTCGCGGCGATATTGTTTATCTATGGTCTCAAGTTATTGGGACACCCCTCGACAGCAAGAAACGGCAACAAGCTGTCCGCGATTGCCATGTTCATTGCCGTGGTGGTCACATTGCTCGACCAGTCCATCGTCAGTTACAGCTGGATCGTCGTCGGCATCCTTATCGGCGCTGCCGTGGGGGCCTTCGCCGCCCGCACCATCGAGATGACCTCGATGCCGGAGATGGTGGCCCTGTTCAACGGCTTTGGCGGTATTGCCAGCCTGTTGGTTGGCTGGGCCGCGCTCAGCGAGCCCACACTTTCCGGCGTCACTCTGTTTACCATCTTCCTGTCCATTCTTATCGGTGGCGTCACCTTTACCGGTAGCCTGGTGGCATGGGGCAAGCTCAGTGAAACGCTTGCCGGTAAGCCGATACTGTTCACCGGCCAGAGAGTGGTCAACAGTGGCCTGATGGTCGCCATTGTGATCTGCGGCTTCCTGTTCGTCACCCAGCCGGAAACCACTACCTGGCTGTACCTGGCGATCGCGCTTTCCATCGCCCTCGGCATCCTCGCGGTTATTCCCATCGGCGGCGCCGATATGCCGGTGGTTATCTCACTGCTGAACAGCTATTCCGGCCTCGCTGCATGTGCCGCCGGTTTCGCCATCAACAACAATATCCTGATCGTCGCCGGTGCCCTGGTTGGCGCCAGTGGTATCGTCCTGACCAACATCATGTGTAAGGCCATGAATCGCTCGCTGGCCAACGTGCTGTTTTCCGGATTTGGTGCCGTCAAGGACGATACCATGGTCATCGAGGGCGAGGTCAAGCCCCTGTCCCCCGGCGATGCTTACTATATCCTCGAGGCCGCCAGCTCCGTCGCCGTTATTCCCGGCTACGGTATGGCAGTGGCCCAGGCCCAACATGCAGTAAAAGAACTACAGGAACTGCTGGAGAGTAACGGTACCGAGGTCGTCTACGGCATTCACCCCGTTGCGGGACGCATGCCCGGCCATATGAACGTGCTATTGGCGGAGGCCGATGTACCCTATGACCTGCTGCTGGAAATGGATGATATTAACCCGCGTATGGAAACCGTGGACGTCGCCATCGTTATCGGCGCCAACGATGTGGTCAACCCCGCCGCCCGGGAAATGGAGGGCAGCCCGATATACGGCATGCCGGTTATCAATGTCGACTATGCCAGAACCGTGTTCGTGCTCAAGCGCTCCATGGCCTCGGGTTTTGCCGGCATCGACAACCCCTTGTTCTTCAAGGACAACACCCGCATGATCTTCGGTGATGCGAAGGAAACCATCAATCAGCTGATCCGGGAATTCAGTGACTAGCCCTTGCTTGCCCTGAACCCAGGAAAAAAGGCAGCCGAGGCTGCCTTTTTTATGCCGCGGGCGGACACGATTAGTGGATAGCCATTGGGACTACGAGTCACCCTTTGTCCAGGATATCACTGCCGGTGACAGCGACATCGACGGCCTGGGGCATGTCAATAACACCGCCTATATTCGCTGGTGTGAGTCCCTCGCCTGGAGCCACTCGGGCAGCCTCGGGCTGGTCGTCGAGGACTATGTCAGGGCGCAAAGAGCCATGGCCATTCACCACGCCGGGTACGATTATCTTCAGGCCTGCTTTACCGGTGACAAATTGAAGGCCGCGACCTGGATAACGGGCGGCGACTTTCGGCTCGGTATGGAGCGCCGTTTCCAGATGATTAACGCGACTAGCGGTGAAACGGTCTTTCGCGGGGTATGGCAGCTGATCTGCGTCAACCTGGAGACCAGCAAACCGGTGCGTATCCCCAAAGATTTTATTGCCGCCTACCGGGGGGCACTGGTCAATACACCGTAACACCATGGCGAAACAACTCCCTCGGCAGTATCTCATCCAGATGCTCGATATCCGGGGCGCTTATTTCGATGAGTTCCAGCCCCTGCTGCTCCAGTAGCGCTTTTTTCTCCAGCTTTTCCCCCAGGGAAGCACTGTCCCCCTGCTCGCCCCAGTATTCGATGTAGACATTGCCGCCGGGCAGGTAGAAATCCGCATACAACTCCTTGTCGCCGGGTATCCGCCGGCCACAAGCATGGGTCAAACCGGCGAAATAAAGCCAGTTGCACATCGCGGCCAGCTCCAGTTGCTGGAACTGGTGACCATCGATACCGGCGCAGCCGACAAGCTGCTGACGGGCAAACAGGTCGTCTCCACGCTCCGGCTTGTCCTGCTCCGAGCCCACCGCACCGTAGCTATGCACCAGCGCCGCACGCAGACGCTCATTGCCGATTAACTCCGGCGGCCACTTGACGTAGGGGATGCTGGTCTCCTCGTGCTCGATCTCGACACCCCCCAGGGACTTTCCGGCCCCGGTGACACGCCAACCCTTGACCCCCGGGGATATCCAACCCAACTCATGCAAGACATGGTTGATATAGCGCCCGGACACATGGCAGGCGCGACCGATGCTCGATGCGCTGACCACCATATCGGCGCAGGCACTCTGTAGCCGGGCATGGTCCAGTATGGCTTCCGGCCAAACGACGTAGCGCCCGTAACGCTCACTCTGGATGTAGCTGCCCCCCTCGAATTCACCCCTGCCCGTCAACAACCAGCCATCCGGCCCACGCTTGATCCAGGCCAGGTCTTTCAGCAGGGTGAACAACTCCAGGGAGGGCAGGCCCAGGTGCCGCGCGAGGGCGGAGGTAGACAGTTTTCTTTGCTTTTGCTCTTTCATAGTGGGCGAGTATATAGTTCCCGCTGTTACCGACAACACCCATATGATACTGGTTTTTTATCCAGTGTAAATACTCCTTGCGACACTGGGAAGCTCCGTCGACCGGCTTGCACCGGCGCCTCTCCACAGACATACTCACGGTACAAGCTCCCGGCGCGACACAGTGCGGGGGTTTGTACAATCAAAAACATACCCATGACAAGAATCGTAGAGAGGTTATTATGGAAGGCACAGGCATTATCGCATTTCTGATCCTCGGCGCACTGGCCGGCTGGCTGGCCGGCAAACTGATGAAAAGTGGCGGCTTCGGCTTGCTCGGCAATATCATCGTGGGCGTGGTAGGTGCGGTTATCGGCGGGTCGGTGACGGGTCTCCTGGGCATATCCTCTGCCGGGTTTATCGGCAATCTGGCCACGGCCACCCTGGGTGCCGTCATCCTGTTATTTATTGTCGGCCTGATCAAAAAGTAAGTCAGCACCGGGCCGACCCAAACATACCAAACGAACGCCGCTTTGCTTACAATATAGCGGCCTCTTGCTGC